>CAIXEV010000029.1 GCA_903918555.1 uncultured bacterium
CGGCCTTCCGTACAACATGGACGGCACCGAGGGTCCGCGCGCGAAGCTCGTGCGCGAGTTCGCCGCGGCGCTCGAGGCGGCGTTCCGCGCCGACCGCGGGCCTCACGCGCGCTTTGCGCTTGATTTCCACGACGAGCGGCTCTCGAGCTTCGACGCCGAGGAGCGCCTCAAGCGCACGGGCCGCACGCACGGCGAGAAGAAGGCGCTGCGCGACGCGCTCGCCGCGTGCGCGATCCTCGAGGATTTCCTGCGCACAAAGCGTGGCGGCGGGCCCGACGCGTGAGCGGTGCGCTGCTTCACCTCACCGACGAGCAGCGCGCGGTCGTCGAGGCGCGCGACGACGCGCACCTCACGGTGCTTGCGGTCGCCGGCAGCGGCAAGACGACGACGATGGTGCATCGCCTCGCGGAACTTGCGATCCGAGGCGTGCCGCCCGCGCAGATGCGCGCGGTGATGTTCAACAAGGCCGCGCAGCGTTCGTTCGAGTCGCGCCTCGCGGCGCGCGGCGTCGACACGCGCGCGCTGCGCGTCCAGACCTGGCACGCGCTCGCGTTCGGTCTCGTGCGGCATCTCGAGGATGTCGGCGCGGTCGCGCGCATGCCGCTCGTCACCGATGGCGGCGCGGTGCTGCGCGCGGTCGGCGAGGCGATCCGCGAGGAATTCGCCGAGCGCGCCGAGCACCCCGAGGAAGACGATGGCCGCGACGCGGAGAGCTGCATCGAGGCGATCCGCGAGTGGAAGTCGATGCTCGTCGCGCCCGCCGACGCGGGGCACGCCGACGACGAGTTCCTCGTCGGCGTCTACGCGCGCTTCGAAAAACGCCGCAATTCCGAGGGTTTCCGCACCTTCGACGATCTCGTCGTCGACAGCGTGCGCGCGCTCGAGCATCACCCCGCGCGGCTCGGGCTCTCCGACCGATTCGAGCATCTCGTGGTCGACGAGTTCCAGGATTGCGACCACGCGCAGTTCCGGCTCCTGTCGCTGCTCGCGGGCTCGCGGGCGCGCGTCACGGTCGTCGGCGACGACGACCAGACGATCCACGAGTGGCGCGGCGCGCGCAGCGCGTTCATCCGCGGCGAGTTCGCGAAGCGCTTCACCACGCATGCGCACGAGACCTTCACGCTGTCGACGAGCTTTCGCTTCGGCCCCGACCTCGCGGCCGCGGCCGAGCGCGTGATCGCGGCGAGCGGTTCGCGCGTGCCGAAGCGCATCGTTGCGGCCGACCCCGAGCAGGACACGCGGCTCGTCGTCGTCACAGAATCGGGCGACGAGCCGCGCGCGCTCGATCCGCTTGTCGCGAAGCTCGGCGAACTGCTTGCGCAAGGCACGCCCGCGCGCGACATCGTCGTGCTTGGCCGCTCGTGGGCGCAATTGCTCGCGATGGAGTGGCGCATGCTCGCGGCGCAGATTCCGTTCGCGATGGACGAGCACGCGGCGTTCGCCGATGATCCGTCGCTGTCGCTCTTGCTTTCGTACGCGCGCGCCGCGCGGACGCTGCGGGTGCCGCTTGATGAGGAACTGGCGAAGACCGCCTCGCGCATCCTCAACCGCCCGTTTCGCGGGCTTTCACGCAAGGGGATGGACATGCTCCTGCGCGACGCCCAGCGCGACGGCCTCACGCTCGGCGACCTCTGCTTCGACGACGACCTCCATGTGATGGCCGGCTTCCACGGCGGCGCGCGCAAGGAACTGAAGGCCCTCGGCAACACGCTGCTCAAGGCGCACCGCCGCGCGAACGAAGAGGCGGGCGCAGCGCAGGCGATCCGCGTCCTTCGCAGCGAGATCGACTTCAAGGAAGCGCTCTCCGCGCACCGCAGCGCCGCAAGCGTCCAGGAATGCCTGCGCGCCTACGAGGTGCTCGAGGACTTCGCGCGCGCCGCGCGCTGCCCGCTCGCCGAGCTCGAGGCGCGCCTCGCCGCCGTCGACACCACGCAGGGCCGCGCGCGCGACGAATGCGTGCGCGTCACGACGATCCACCGCGTGAAGGGCCTCGAGTGGGACTA
>CAIXEV010000030.1 GCA_903918555.1 uncultured bacterium
CGTGCTTGGCGCCTCGGTGATCGTCTGGGCGACGACCTGACGCGTGGAACATCCACGCGGGGCCGTGGAACAACAACACGAAACCGTGGAACATCCACACGCAGCCGTGGAACATCCACGCGGAACCGTGGAACATCCACACGCAGCCGTGGAACATCCACACGCAGCCGTGGAACATCCACACGGAACCGTGGAACATCCTCAACTCCGAGCGGTTGCCGGCACGCCGACCGCGGTCACACCTGCGGCGACATCGCGGATCACCACCGCGCCCGCACCAATCGTGGCGCCCTCGCCGATGACCCGATTCGGGATGACGACCGCCCCTGCCCCGACCTGCGCCGAACGCCCGACGCGGACGGCGCCACAGAGGATCGCACCAGGCGAGACATGGGCAAAGTCGCCGACAGCCGAGTCGTGCTCGACGACAGCGGCGGTGTTCACGATCGCGCCCATGCCGATCGCGGCACGGGCGTGCACGACAGCATGCGTCGAGAGAAACGCTCCGCGGCCGATCTGCGCGCTTGGTGACACGACAGCCGTGGGATCAACCACGGTTGCGAACGCGTTCGCACCGCCAAACGCCGCAAACCAGCGCTCGCGTGCGGCCGAGTCGCCAACCGCTGCGTGAAGCATGGCGCCGCGCGCCACATGTGCGGCGACGCGTGCCGGGGCATCGACGCCGTCCGGGTCGCCGAGCCATTCCGCCCCTGCGAACGGACCCGAAGTCGGGGGTCTGTCGCGCGATGCGATGCCGACGACGCGCCAACCAGCGCGGGCGGCGGCCTCCGCGACCACAGCCGCGTGTCCACCAGCTCCAAGGATGATGAGTGCGCGGTCGCTCGATGTCATTCTTTAGAGTCCTTCTGGGCTCTAGGGTCTTCCTGGGCTCTAGGGTCTTCCTCGGCTCTAGGGTCTTCCTGGACTCCAGGATCTTCCTGGGCCTCGACCGTCGTCGCAGCGTCGGGCGCGGTCTCGACCTGCACCGCCGGCTGCGAGAGGATCGCGGGAAGTTCCATCGGCTCCGCGGCCACCTTCTCCGCAACCGCGCGGTCCCAGACGCGGTGGAACCGGGCGATGCGCGTGGATCCGTAGATTGCGCCGCATCGGTAGCACGCCAGCTGCCGCTTGCTGAAGCGCAGGATCATCAGATCCGCGACGAGGAGCACGATGAGCGCGGCGGTCGTAAGCGGGCTGGCCGCGTACCCAAGGATCGCCACCACCGCGACTGAAAACGCCAGCACCGCGATGAAGGGCGTCACCTGCGGGAAGTTGCGACGGCTGTAGAGGTGGTCGCAACCGCAGACGACGCAGCGACGCAGCGACCCCGCGTCATCGATGGCGCCCTCCCAGCGCGGAAACAGGTCATGCGCGAGCCCGGGAACCGGCACCCGCGCGGGGCGCGCGCTCTCGTCGAGCTCGAGCCGCGCCAGGCGCCTTCGGGAGGAATCTCGGAGCTCGATCCGCATGTCGCGAGGATGATACTTTGCACCCACCCGCGCCGACGCGGGGCGCGCACCTTGGTCCTTCTCGCATGACGCCCGAGCTGAACGACACCATCCCGCCCGAGACGCCGACCGAAGCGATGCGCGCGTTCCTGTCAGGACGCTTCGTGGTGTTCGACGGCCCCGATGGGTCGGGCAAGAGCACGCAGTTCCGCCGCTTCTCGGATTGGGCCGGAGCGCAGGGCGTGCGCGTGACCGAGGTCCGCGAGCCCGGCGGCACGCCGATCGGCGAGCAGATCCGCGCGATCCTCCTCGACCCGCGCAACAAGGCGATGAATGTGCGCTGCGAGATGCTCCTCTACATGGCGAGCCGCGCGCAGTTGCTCGAGGAGCGGATCCGCCCCGCCCTCGCCGAGGGCCATCTCGTGCTCGCCGATCGCTTCGTGAGTTCGACCCTCGCCTACCAGGGCACGGCGGGCGGGCTGAAGCGCGACGAGATCATGGAGGTCGCGCGCGTCGCCGTCGGCGAGATGTGGCCTGACGAGATCGTGATCTTCGATGTCGATGTCGACACCGCATGGAAGCGCATGGCCGCCGGCCGCGCGAACGCGGCGCCCGACCGCATGGAGCTCAAGAGCGACGCGTTCCACGAGCGCGTGCGACAGGGCTATCTCCTCCAGTGCCGCGAGGATCCAGCGCGCTATGTCGCGATCGACGCCCGCCACGACCCCGAGACCGTGTTCGCTCGCCTGATCGAGGCATTCGTGTCGCGCATGCGCGCGGGCATCGCGCCGCGCGGGCGGCGAGGCTGACGAGGCTCTGTGTCCCAACCTTGGTTGCTGCCTGCGCGCTGGCTGGAATCGCCGGCGCTGCGTTGATCGCGGTCTGGTCGCACAAGCGGCACGCATGACGGGAAACCGCTGCCGCGGCCTGCCGGTCGCGGGCGCTCAGACCCGCGCACGCACCAGGTCGCACACCTGGTCGATCGCGAGCTCGAGGTCGTCGTTCACCACGAACGCGTCGTACACGCCGCTCGTCTTCGCGAACGCGATCTCGGTCTGCGCCTCGGCGAAACGCCGTTCGATCGCGGCGTCGTCCTCGCGACCGCGCCCGCGGAGGCGCTTGAGAAGCGTCTCCTCGTCGGGCGGCAGCACGAACACCGTGAACGCGCGCGGAATCTTCAGCTTCACGTTCTTCGCGCCCTGCACATCGATGTCGAGCACGATCAGCTTGCCTTCGTCGAGCGCGTGCTCGACCTGCGACTGGAGCGTGCCGTACCACGAGCGCCCGAACACCTGTGCGTACTCGAGGAAGCGGCCCGCGTCGATCCAGCCCTGGAAGGTCTCCTGATCGACGAAGTGGTAGTCGACGCCGTCGCGCTCGCGCTCGGTGCGCGCACGCGTCGTCGCGCTCACGCTGAACTCGCCGCCCATGCGGCGGATCACCTCGTGGACGATGGTCGTCTTGCCGACGCCCGAGGGGCCGGACACGGCGAGAAGGAGGCCTCTGCGCGCATCGCTCATGCGGGTCTCGTCTCAGTTCGCGAGCGGCACGACATCGTCCGCATCGATCTCAAGCGCCACGCGCTCGCCGATCGCCGGTGGATTCTTCGGATTGAGCTCGGCCACGCGCACGACCGACTCGGCCGCGCCGGCGGGCACATCGAGCATGACCTCGTGCTGCGCGACGCCGCCGAGATAGATGCTCGAGCGCACCGCCCCGACGAGCGCGTTGCCGCTCGCCTGCGCGCCACCGCGCGAGATGCGGAACGCCTCGGGCCGAAGCGACAGCGACAGCTCGCTCGCCTCGGGGAACGGCGCGACCGTCGACACGAGGTTGCCCGCCGCCGTCTTGTAGAGCGCCTCGCTTGCGCCGCTGCGCACGAGGATCGCCGGCAGGAAGTTCGTGTCGCCGAGAAAGTCGGCGACGAATCGGTTCGCGGGGCGGCGATACATCGCGCGCGGCGCGCCGGCCTGGATGACATGCCCGCCCTTGAGCACGGCCATGCCGTCCGCGAGCGACAGCGCCTCGTCCTGGTCGTGCGTCACATACACCGTCGTGATCTTCAGCGTGTCGACGATGCGGCGGATCTCCTGCCGCATCTCGAGCCGGAGCTTGGCGTCGAGGTTCGAGAGCGGCTCGTCGAGGAGAAGCACGCTCGGCTCGAACACGACCGCGCGCGCAAGCGCGACGCGCTGCTGCTGGCCACCCGAAAGCTCGCTCGGCTTGCGCGACGCGTACTCGCCCATGCGCACGAGCTCGAGCGCGCGGCGCGCCTTCTCGCGGATCGCGTCGCGGCCGAGCCTTCGCACCTCGAGGCCGAACGCGACATTCTCGAACACGCTCATGTGCGGCCAGAGCGCGTAGTTCTGGAACACCATGCCGGTGTTGCGCTCGTTCGCGGGCGTGCGCGCGACATTGCGGTCGCCGAAGTAGATGCGGCCTTCGGTCGGCTCGGTGAAGCCCGCGATCATGCGCAGGAGCGTGGTCTTGCCGCAGCCCGAGGGGCCGAGGAGGAAGAAGAGGCTGCCCGAAGGGATCTCGAGGTTGACGCTCGACACGGCCACCGTGTCGCCGAACTTCTTGATGAGACCTTCGATCCTGATCGCCGTCATGCCGTGGAAGTTACCCGAGGGCGGTGGAGCGGGTAGGATGCGACCGTGGCGAAACGCACGGGAAAAAGCGAGAAGACTGCGGCGAAGGACCAGGCTGGCCCTGCGCGTGGCAGCACGCCCCCGGCCGCCCCGCCGCCGCCATCGGACCCTCGCCTCGCGTGGATCGACCGCATGCGCGTCTACCGCGGTCGCGCAGAGCCCGACCTCTCGATCGCATCGATGGCCGCGGCGCTCGAGCGCTCGACGGCGCAGCGTCAGCGCATGCTCGGCGATGTGATCGACCTATGGAACGAAGTCGCGTCCGAGCGCGTTCGCGGATACGCGACGATCGAAGGGCTCGGACAAGGCACGCTGACCCTTTCGGTCACGAGCTCATCCGCGTCGTACGAGTTGTCGCGCGTCCTGCGCGACGGCCTCGAGCGGACGCTGGTCGATCGGATGCCCGCGCGCATCAGGCGCGTGAAGGTTCGCGTGGGCGCGGGCGAGTAGGACCGCCGCTCCTTCTGGAGTGGCGGGTGCCACGTGCTTCTGAGCGAAGCTCGGAAGCAGTGCTAGCAAAATCATGCGAGCTCACGACAGCGCGGCCCACGGGGCCGGTCCCGTCTGTAGCACAAATGGAAGCGGCCGCAGCCGCGACCGCTC
>CAIXEV010000031.1 GCA_903918555.1 uncultured bacterium
CCGATCTCGGCTTCCGGGGCGACCTCCGCACCGAGACCATCGGACTCGCAGCGAGCAAGGTCGGCGGCGAGCGCCGCGGCGAGTCCCTTGAGCGCGTGGGCGCGGAAGACGGCGGCGTCGGTCGCGATCGCCGCGACCGGCGCGAAACAGGGCGCGACGAGCGGCGACGCGAGCCGTGCCTCGATCGTGGCGAGGAGCGACCGCGTGTCGCCGAGTTCGGCGGGGCTCGCAAGACCGACGGCGACCGAGGCATCTCCATACGGGATCGCGTGCATGCGAAGAAGGAGATCCTCCGCCGATTCGAGCGAGAGCTCGCGTGCGGCGAGCGGCGCGTCGAGCGCGAGCCGCTCGAGAAGCGCCGCGCGCAGCCGCTCGACTTCCCGCTCGGCCGCGACCGCGTCGGGGATGGTGCGCGCGGCGGCCCGGAGGCGGATGGCCTCGGCCGCAAGCGCTGCGCGCGCCCGCACGCGCGGCATCGCCGGTTCGCCCGTCCACGCGCCGAGACCCGCTGAGTCGCCGACGACTTCCGCGGCGCGGATCGCGCGGAACGCCTGATCGAGGTCCGCGGCCGCGGCGGCCGCGCCGGCGGCTTGCGCGGGAGCATCCGCCGGGCGCGCATGCGCGGCGTGGTGCGCAAGCGCGAGCGGGAGCGCGAGCACGAGCGGGAGCGCGAGCGGAGCCGCGCGTGCGAAGGCCGTCTCGCCGCGCATCACCGCGCACCCCCGAACGCGACCTATCGATAGCCGGCCGCGACGACCGCGTTGAACACCTCGACGACATCCTGCCACGGGACATCGGGCGCCGCCACGATGCGGATCGGGTGGTCGGCCGTGAAGAGTCCGCGCGGGCGGTCGGGAGCGACGAGCGCGTCGCGCAGGATCTGCTCGAGCTCGCGCGCATCGCGCGGCGCCGCAAGCCCCGCGTCGAGCGCGATCCGCACGCCGCCGCCGCCGCGCGTCACGCGGATCACGAGCGGCTCGGCCTCGAGCGCGAGTTCGCGGCTCGGCGCGCCCGCGCTTTGCTCGGGCGGCATCTCCGCGCGCAGATGACGCTCGTTTCCCATGAAGCCCGCGGTCAGCAGGAAGTAGATGAGAAGCTGGAACACCACATCGATCATCGGCGTGATCGAGAGCGACACGCGCGCGCGCGCGCGCGGATCGCGCATCATGCGGCGGTGCTCACGCGCCATCGGTCGGCGCTCCCTTCCCGGCCTGCTGCTCCTCGACCACGAGATTGAGCCGAGGCAGCGCGCCGCCGCCGGCGAGCCGCGCCGCGGTCGTCGCGGCGCGCATCGCGGGCTCGACGAAGCGGTAGTGCGTCGCACGGTCGGCGCGCAGGTTCACCTCGAGGCGCGGATTCGCGCGGTAGCCCTCCGCGAGCGCCTCCGCGAGCCCGGCCGCGCCATCGGCGTCGGCGGGGTAGACCGCGCCGTTCAGCGCGTATCCGGCGCTCGCGCCGTCCGCGGCGGGCAGCACGTTCAGCACCCAGCGCGCGTCGTCGTCGGGCCGCGCGGCGACGCCCTCGCGCACGCGCGAGAGCGACATCTTCGCCTGCTCGCGGTTCGAGATCCCCGACACGAGCGCGAAGAACACGATCAGCAGGAACGAGACATCGATCATCGGCGTGAGGTTCGCCTCGATCTCCGCGTTCGGGTGTCGGTTGCGCGAGCGTCGCATCGGTGGGCGGGCGTCGTGAGGTCAGGCCGTGGCGCCGGACGCGCCCGCCGTCTGCTTCGGCCGGAAGAGCGACACCATCTCGTCGACCGCGGCGAGCGACTCGTCGGAGATGGCGATGGTCCCGTTGCGAACGACCGCGTAGGCGCTCAGCGCGGGAATCGCGATGAGCAGTCCCCAGAAGGTCGTGACGAGCGCCGTGCCGATGCCGCCCGCGAGGAGCACGGGATCGGCCGCGCCGCCCGACGACGCGACGGTCTGGAACGCGACGATCATGCCGTAGACCGTGCCGAAGAGGCCGATCATCGGCGCGACCTGGCCGAGGATGTTGAGCGGCTCGAGCCTGCGCAGGCGCGCGGTGAGGAGTTCGTCGGCGGTCTGCTCGGACGCGCGCACCATCGCCTCGGTGCCGTCGGGCGAGTGGTCGAGCGCGCGCGTGACGATCGCAGCGAGGTCGCTCTCCCCGCGGCGCGCGCGGTCGATCGCCTCCTGGTAGCGGCCACCCGCGAGCAGCGTGCGCAGCTCGCGCGCTTCGTCGGCCGGCAGCATGTCGCGCCGGCGGTTCGACGACGCGGCGATCGCGATGAGGACGACGTTCGCGATCGACAACGCAAGCAGCAACCAGATCATCGAGCTCCCGATCCATTCGATCGAGCCGTCGCCGTTGGTCGAGTAGAAGAAGATCGCGCCATTCATGGTGTGGGGGTTCTCGGGTTCGGAGCGGTGGTTGATGTGCCGGGCGCCAGCGCGGCCGGTCGGTCGAGCCCTGCGTCGACGCGCGAGACGAAGCGGTAGCCGCCGGCGCCGAAGTGGCGCGCGGCAACGGACTCGAGGGTGCGGCCGGGGTCGTCCTCGAGGAACTGGATGCACTGGACGGTCGCGCGCCGACGGCCGGTCGACGGATCGGCTGGATTCAGACGCTCGAGGAGCGCAAGCAGCGACTGGCGGTCGAGCTCGTGGCTGCCCGGGCCCGTCACGGTGGTCGAGAGGAGGAACACGCAGTCGGCGCCAGACTGGAGCGCCAGCGCGAGCGCCTCGATCGGGCTCGAGCGGCCGCTTGGGATCACATCCTTGCGGAGCCACCCGATCGCGGCGGCGCGTTCGGCGCGGCTCGCGGGGCGAAGCGACGAGTCGCCTCGCGGGGCGACGGCGCTGTCGCGGCGGAAGCAGATCACGGTGAACTGCTGCGACGGCTCGAGCCGCGAGATCGAGCGCTCGACCTCGTCGACGATCTCGGGAAAGCTGCCGATCATCGAGCCCGACGCGTCGACGACATACGCGACCTTGGTGGCGGTCCCGGCGACGAGCCCCGCGAAGCTCGCGCCCTGGCGGCCGACCGCGCGCGCGTTCGCGTCGGCGTCGGACGCGCCTGCGCCCGCACCCGACGGAGAAAGCGCGCCGAAGCGGCGGGCAAGGCCATCGAGCTCGGGGCTCGGAGCGCTCGACTGCTCGAGCGCGCGGAGTTTCGCGGCGAGATCGGCTGCGTTCTCGCGTGCCGGCGCGTTCGTCGGCTCTGGCTCGGTCTCGGTCTTCGCGCGCGGGTTCGGGCGCGCTGGCGCCGGGTCGAAGAAGTCCGCGACGAGGACGACGGGTGGCGCCTCCTCGCGCCGCGCGCGCGCGACGCCCCACGCCGTGCCGAGGATCGCGGCTGCGACGCCGCCGTGGATCGCGAGCGAGACGAACACTCCGCGGACGACACCGCCAGCGGCACGCGTACGCGTGCGCGGATCGCTCGATCGCCGCGCGGTCGGTTCCGTCATGCGGCGCATCCTAGGTGCTTTCTCGGCGTCTCTCGCAGATCGCGCAGGTTCCGCCAGAGTAATCCGCCGGAGGAATCCGCCAGTGCGCGGGTCAGATCGATCGAGGGATCATTCCTCTTCGTCGCCGCCACCGCGGCTTCGGAAGATGAACCCGTCGAGGCTCAGCTTGCCGGCGCCCGTGAGGGTCAGGCCGAGCGCGAGGACGAGCAGCGTGAGCTGGCTGAGCGCCATCGCGCGGGGCAGCGTCGCCGTCGGGTCGGTGGGCGACCAGATCGCGCCGAAGGCGGCGGCGACCGTCGGCGTCGAGAGGAAGAGCGCGAGGGACCAGAGCACAAGGCCGCCGGTCCAGAGTCGGGTGAAGAGGCCGATCAGGACGAGGCTGCCGCCGATCAGCTCGAACACGGTCGCCGTCCACGCCCAGATTTCGGGCTTCGGGAGGCGAAGGCCGTCGAAGAAGAGCGTCAGCTGATGGAGGGCGCGGGTCTGCACGCCGGCCATGTCGATCGCGGGCGAGGTGAGCGGGGGGGCGTCCTGGTGGAAGGCGACATAGGTGCCGGGGCCTGCGTTCGCGTCGGCGGAAACGATGCCGATCTCGCGGAGGCGGGCGGCGGCGTCGCCCGTGAAGACCGTCTGCTGCATGGCGTGGTGCCAGCCGGTCGGCACGAAGGCGAGGAAGATCAGGATTCGTGCAAGAAGAGGCACGATGTTGGCGGCGGCCTGTTGGCTGAACTTCTTCATGGTGGACCCTGCGTGGGGAACCTTCGAGATGCGACCACGCCCCGAGCGGGTCGGGGGTGACTTCGGGTTGGATCGGCTCGGCTCGGCCGATCCGTACAATCTCGGCATTCCGCGGGCGTGGCGGAATTGGCAGACGCACGGGATTTAGGTTCCCGTGGGGTAACACCCGTGCAGG
>CAIXEV010000032.1 GCA_903918555.1 uncultured bacterium
CGCGCGGGCCCGGCATCGAGAACCCGTGCCCGACCTCGCCGTTCATGACCGCGCCGTGCCTGATGGCGCTCGTCGAGGCGAAGGAAGCCGGGCTCGAGGTCTCGGATGAACTGCTCGCGCGCACGGTGAAGGCGCTCGAGATCACCCGCGGCGAGTCGGGCTATGTCGCCTACAACGCATCGCGCCAGACGAAGGACGACACCGGCCAGATCCCTGGCGCCATCGGCCGCTTGTGCGCGGTCGTGTCGGCGCTCGCCCGCGCCGGCAAGGGCGACGAGAAGCGACTCCGCTTCGCGGTCGACAGGTTCTTCGAGTTCTGGCCCGAGCTCGAGAAGCGCCGCAAGAAGACCGGCACCCATGTGGCGCCGTACGGCGTCGCGCCGTACTACTTCTTCTACGCCTTCACCCACGCAGCACAGGCGATTGAGTTCCTGCCCGAGGCCGATCGCCCCGCGCTCCGCACGAAGTTCCGCGAGCTGCTCTTCAAGGTGCGCGACGAGGACGGCACCTGGAACGACCGCGTCTTCCCGCGCAGCGCCTCGTTCGGCACGGCGATGAGCGTCCTCGCGCTTGCAGAGGGCGCCAATGCGCGCCCCGCACAGCCCGCACAGCCCGCGCGGCCGTGACGAGGCGCAGCGTTCGGCTCGGTTGGCGGCCAAGATTCGAAAGTCCGTCGGATTTCTGACCGATCCTTTGAACAAGGCAGGTTGTCGGCGTGCTTGTCTCGATGCACCAGGTGCCGTCGGGCAGGGGAGGTTCGCATGAAGGTCATGCTGATCGATCACGACAAGAGTTCGCGCGAAGCACATCGCGCCATGCTGGTCAAGCTCGGCTACGACGACCTCGTCGAGGCGACGGACGGCCAGGACGCCCTTTCGAAGGTGTTCGTCTCGAACCCGGAGCTGATCCTGGTCGAGCACACCATGCCCGGCATGAACGGGATCATTTTCGTGCAGACCTACCACGCGCGCGGTGGCGCTGCGCCCGTCCTGATGATGGACGAGAAGGCCGACCGCAAGAAGGTTGTCGAGGCGCTCAAGGCCGGGGTGGTGAGCTTCCTGCTTCGGCCGATCGAGCCGGATGTCTTCGCCCAGCACATCCTGCGTTGCCTCATGAAGCGCAAGTCTGCGTGACGGCGGCGTTCGTCGCTCCGCAACGGCAGCGCCGCCTCGCTACCATCGCGCCATGCGAGTCGGTGTCATCATCGCGGCGGCAGGCAAGAGCACGCGCTTCGGCGCTGGCGACAAGCTTTCACAGGATCTTGGCGGTCGGCCCGTGCTTCTCCGCACGGTCGAGGCGTTCACGAGGCGCGACGAGGTCGTGGCGATCGTGGTCGCCGCGCCGCCCGACGACCTGGAGGGCTTCCGCCTGCGGTTTGGCCCGGCGCTCGGCTTCAACGGCGCGAAGATCGTCGAGGGCGGGCGCACCGAACGCTGGGAGTCGATCGAGCGCGCGATCCGCGCGCTTCCCGACGACATCACCCACATCGCGGTCCACGACGGCGCGCGCCCGTGCATCGGCACGCAGCTGCTCGACCGGCTCTTCGCCGCGGCCGATGTGGCGCCTGCCGTGATTCCCGGGATTCCCGTGCGCGACACGCTGAAGCGCGTCTCCGAGGAGTCTGTGAGCGCAGCGGCGGACGACGCGATCGCCGACCTGATCCTCGGCGACCTCGGCAAGAAGTCGACGAGTGCGCGGCGCGTGCTCGAGACGGTGCCGCGCGACGGGCTCTGTCAGATCCAGACCCCGCAGATCTTCGATGCCGCGCTGCTGCGGCGCGCCTACGCGACGGTGGATCTCGCGGGCACCACCGACGACGCAAGCGTCATCGAACGCCTCGGCGAGCCCGTGCTCGTGGTCGAAGGCGACTCGCGCAACATCAAGATCACGGCGCAGGAAGACCTCGACCTCGTGCGCGCGATCATGCGCTGATCGCTCGTGGTCGCAGGCGCTCAGCGCCGCACGCGCTTGCCGCCGATCGTCAGGTCGACATGCTTCGGCCGCGAAGGCTTGTCGCCCTCGCCGTTCGGGCAGCCCGGGCAGTTCGCCTGCTTGCGGCGGCCGAGGCCGATCAGCGGCTTCCAGAGCGACCTGGTGAGGAAGAGCAGGGCCGCGACCGCGCACGCGGTGACAACCCAGAACTGCCAGTCGCCGTGGGGCATGCTCGCGATCACGCGGCGCCCCCGAACGACTGGACCAGCAGATGCGTGGCGAAGGCCGCGATGTACGCGACCGCGCTCATCCACGCGAACTGGACAGCCGGCCACTTCCACGAGCCCGTCTCGCGCCGCGTCACCGCGAGCGTCGGGAGGCACTGCATGGCGAGCACGAAGAAGACGAGCAGCGACGCGCTCGTCGCGGCGTCGAAGAGCGGGGAGCCGTCCGCGCGCGTCGCGCCGCGAAGTTCATCGGCCACGCGCGTGTCGTCGTCGGAGTCGCCGCTGCCGACGAGCACCGTGACCGTGCTGCGGAAGACCTCGCGCGCGAGGAAGCTCGTGAGCACGGCGACCGTGAGCCGCTCGTCGAGCCCAAGCGGCGCGAACACGGGCTCGACCGCGTTTCCGAGCCGCCCCGCGAACGAGAACTGCTGCTGTGCGCGGGCGGCGAGCACCTCCGCCTCCGCGGCCAGCGTGTCGGCCTCGGCTGCGAGCGTCTCCTTCGCGGCGTCATCGGGCGCCGACTCGACCTGCGCCGCCACCGTCTGTGCGCGCGCCTCGAGCGCCAGCGCCTCCTCCGGCGTGGCCGCCTTCGGGTAGGCCGACAGCCACCACATCAGGATGCAGATCGCGAGGATCACCGAGCCCGCGTTCTTGAGGAACACGAGCCCGCGGTCGTAGGTCGTGAGGAGCGCCGAACGCAGGCTCGGCAGCCGGTACGGCGGAAGCTCGAGCACCATCGGCCGGCTCTTTCCCTTGAGGATCGTGCGGCGGAAGAGCACGGCCGTCAGCAGCGCGGCGATCGCGCCGAGCGCGTAGCAGCCGGCGAACGCGAGCCCCGCGAGGAACGGCGAGTTCGGGAAGAGGATGCTCACGAGCAGCACATACACGCCGACGCGCGCGGAGCAGCTCATGAACGGCGCGACGAGGATGGTCGCGAGCCTGTCCTTCGGGTCGGGAATGAGCCGCGCGCTCATGATGCCCGGCAGCGCGCAGGCGTGGCTCGAGAGAAGCGGCACGAACGCCTGCCCGGGCAGCCCGAATCGGCACATGAGCCGGTCCATCACGAACGCGGCGCGCGCGAGGTAGCCCGTATCCTCGAGCAGCGCGAGGAGGAAGAACAGCAGGCAGATCTGCGGCAGGAAGACGACGGTTCCCGCGACGCCGCCGATCACGCCGTTCACGAGGAGGTCGCTGACGGCGCCCTCCGGCATCGTGGCGGCGACCCAGCCGCCGAGCATCGAGGCGGCGCCTTCGATCAACTCCATCGGCAGCTCCGCGAGCCTAAAGATCGCGAAGAAGACGAGCGCCATCGCGGAGATGAACACGATCGCGCCGAGCAGCGGGTGGGTGAACGCGGAGTCGAGGCGATCGGTCCAGCGATCGGTCTCGGAGCCGATCGAGTTCGGGCCGCCCACGATCGACGCCGCCGTCTCGTCGACCCAGCCGGGGGAGAGGCTCGCGGCAAGCACCTGCGGGCTCACCTCGCGCGCATCGCGCAGCGCGGCGGCGAGTTGCTCGATGCCGCTGCCCGCGCGACCATTCGATGCGACGCACGGCACGCCGAGCGCAACCGCCAGCCGCTCCGGATCGATCGAGAGCCCGCGCGCCTGCGCGAGATCGGTCATGGTGAGCGCGACGGCGACGGGGCGCGCCGCGCTTGCGACCGACTTGAAGAGCCGCAGGCCACGCGCGAGATTCGTCGCATCGATGACCACGAGCAGCGCGTCAGGCATGCAGCCGTCGAGCCGCCCGGCGAGGCAGTCGCGGCAGAGCTTCGACTCGGGCAGGTCGAGGTCGACCGCATAGACGCCGGGCAGGTCGACGAGCTCGAGTTCGATGCCGCCCACCACGGCCGCGCCGACGCGCGCCTCGACGGTCGAACCGGGGAAGTTCGCGGTCTTCGCGCGCACCCCGCACATGCGGTTGAACAGCGAGGTCTTGCCCACATTCGGGTTTCCGACCATCGCGACGCGGAGAGGAACGACTGGATCGTTGGCTTCGCCCATCGCGGTCTCACTTTGCCGAAGGCTGTTCGGGCGGCCGATCGCCTTCCGGCGCACGGCACGAACCCGCATCTGGACAGTCGCACGGGCGGGTCAGGATCCGCGCGGCGAGCTCGGGGGAGAGACCCAGGCGCGTGGCGTCGAGCTGGATGATGCACGGTCCGCCGCGGCCAGCCCGGCACACGGTGAAGGCGCTCTGCTCGTCGAGGCCCATCGCCTGCAGGAGCGCGCGGTCCTCTTCCGAGAGGCTCGAGCCCGCCATGACCGCCCGATCGCCGCGCCGAAGCTGGTTCAGCGGCAGTCGGATGGGGGGCCTGTCGGGTGGGTCGGAGACCATGCTCGGATGGTATTGCGACTCAGTCGCAACTGCAACGCATCGATTCTCGCGCCTGCAGGATCCATCCGCACGAACGTCAAAGTCCCTTCAACCCGCACGGTTCCTTCAACCCGCGCCGTCCGCGCAGCCCGAGCAGACCGAAGTTTCGTCAACCGTCGCGGCTCGGTGAAGAGGGTTCTCGATCCTGACGATGCTCTCGGCATGGATGTGTGGCTCCGCAATCTCGCCGACCTCTTTGTGCGCGAAGACGCCGATGTGCGTTCCGCGCGGAAGGTGTTGTGCGCCGCTGCGGAGCGCTCGGCCCCGGTCGGCTTCGCGCCCGCGGGGGCGGAGGCCTGCCCGAAGCCCGAGCACGGATCGATCGAGTCGATCGAGGGCAACGCGCTCCTGATCCTGACGCCGCGCTCGGGTGGGTCGCGCTTCGTCAAGGGCGAGCAGCTCACGATGTGCATCGAGGCGCCCGCCGGATTCGATCTCGGCGATGTCGAGGTGCTTGGCGAGTGGACCCGACGCGACAAGTCAGGGCAGCGAGGTGGCGTGCGCGTCACGCTGCCGCGCATGCTCGAGCATGTGCAACGCCGCGAGCATCACCGGATTCAGGTCGCATTCGATCTGTCGCCGCGCGTGACGCTCGAGAACGACGAGCCGCGTGGTCCGCTCGGTGGCGGCGAGATCCTCGACATCTCCCAGTCCGGAGCCCGGATCCGCGTCCGGCTTCGCGAGCCTGTCACGGCCGGGAAGAAGCTGCTGTTCCACGCCAACTGCCCAGCGCCGTTCCCGAGCTTCATGGCGACCGCGGAAGTCGTGCATGTCGTCCTCACGAAGGGCGAGGAGCGCGTCATCCTCGGCGTGCGGTTCCTCGAGGAGCACCTCGAGCTCGCCCGTGCGATCCACGCGCTCGAGCGCAAGCGCGCGCAGCGGCTGCGCAAGTAGGCGCTGGCCACGACGCATGATGTCCCGGGTCGCGCTCAAGTCGGGCGCGAGACACGCCGATGCCTTTCCCATGCGCGTCTGGTTCAAAAATCTCTCTGCCCTGCTTGGTGAAGGAGAAGCCGAGGAACTCTCGGTTCGTCAGCTCGCCGAGGCCGCCGCCGCGCGCGGCGCCGTCGTTGGATTGTCGCGCGACGCGCGTTCCGTGCGTCCCGACCCCGATTGCGGCGTGCTCGATGCGGTCGACGGCGATGATCTCGTGATCAGCCGGCATGAGTCCGACGGCGAATGGCTCAAGGACATCATGCCCGGCGACAAGGTCTCCATCGCCATCGCGGCGACGCGCGGCTTCTACAGCGGCGAGACCGAGGTGATCTCGCGCTGGTCCGGACAAGACATCGGGCTTGACCGCTGCGGATACCGCGTCCGCCTGCCGCATTCGCTGATTCACTCGCAGCGCCGCACGAGCGAGCGCATGCCCGTTGCCTTCGATCTCGCGCCCCGCGCCAAGGTCCGAACGCCCGATCTCGTCTCCGAGATCGGCTCGGGCACGGTGCTCGACCTCTCGGGCACAGGCATGCGGATGCGCATCGCGCTGTCGCGCGAGACCGTGGTCGGCGAACTGCTCGCCGTCGACGCGCGCTTCTCGAACTCGATCCCGTCGTTCGAAGGGCTCGTCGAGGTGGTCCATGTCTTCCCGTCGCGCGTGCCCGATGCGCGCATCCTCGGACTCCGCTTCGTCGACGAGCGCCCGGACATCGCGCAGGCGATCCGCGAGCTCGACCTGAGGCGCCGCGGCCGCGACGCGGCTTGAGGTCCCTCCGCCGCGAAGCGGCGTGCATCCCGCGCCTTCGCCCTCTCTTCCGTCATCCTGACTCAAGTCCCGCGTTCCCGCGCCCGATCCTCCTCCATGCGCGTCTGGTTCAAAAACATTGCATCCATGCTCGGAGTCGAAGACGCGGATGAGCGGTCCGTGCGCGAGATCCTCGGCGCGGCAGCCCAGCGGTCCGCGATCGTCGGGCTGAGCCCGTCGGGCATCGATGTCTGCCCCGATCCCGACTGCTGCATGATCGATGCAGTCAAGGGAGACACGATCTCCCTGGTGTGGATCGGCGGCACGCCGCGCGTCGAGATCGCGCCGGGCGCAGGATTCCAGATCGCGATCGCGACGAGCCGCGGCTTCCACCGCGGCGAGACGACGATTCTCTCGCGGTGGACCGAGCAGGGCGCGCCTGGTTCGCGGCGTCGGCTGGGTTTCCTGGTCTCGATTCCTCCGACGCTCACGCATGTGCAGCGCCGCAACTCGCATCGCGTGCCGGTGGCGTTCGATCTCGCTCCCGTCGCGCAGCTCTTCGCGCCGCCGCTCGCGGATCCGATCTGCAAGGCGCCGATCGTCGATCTCTCCGACATCGGGCTCCGCGTCCGCGTGCCGTCGGCGCTCGCCGAGCAATTCGTGTCGGGTCAGCAGTTCGTGGTCAGGGCCAACTTCGTCACCGCGATCCCGTCGTTCAAGACGACGGTTGAAGTCGTGCGAATCGCCGCCTCGAAGGCGCAGGACTCGCGCGTGGTGGGGCTGCGCTTCACCGAATCGATGGAGGAACTCACGCGCGCGATCCGTGCGCTCGACCTCCGCCGCAGCACCCGTCCGGCCGCCTGAGTCCGCGGGTAACCCTCACTGCGTCTGCGGAGGCTCTCCCGAGCCGTCTCCCGAGCCATCGATCGAGCCGTCTCCCGTGTGTGGGGCCACCGAGTCGCGTTCGCCCGTCCGGCGGTACTTCGCGCGCCGCTTGGCGTACTCCGCGGGCGAGACCGGAAGGTCCATCGGGCTCCCGTCGCGGTGCAGCGCGTGGAGCTTCTTCAGGAA
>CAIXEV010000033.1 GCA_903918555.1 uncultured bacterium
CCGCCGATCCCGTTGGTCGTCGGCTCGAGCACCGCCATCGCCGCGGCCGTCGCGACCGCTGCATCGGCCGCATTTCCGCCGCGGCGCATGACCTCGAGCCCCGCCTGCGCCGCGAGCGGCTGGCTCGTCGCCACCGCCATCGACCCGCACACCGCGGGCCGCCGCGCGTCGTACGGCAGGGTCCAGTCGATCTCGGCTCCAGCGTCGGCCGAGTTCTCGGCTGTGTCGTGCATCTCGCGCTCCTTGGAGGCGTGGCAACCTCGCGATGCGCAGCCTACCCTCCCTGCCTGCCACAATCACCTGCTGTGGTACAACACGCTTCGCGCCCCTTTCGGGCGCGTTTGAGGATCAACGATGGCCGGAGTCAAGCAACCCTCGGACAAGAGCCACTTCCTGCTTCCCGACCTCGGCGAAGGCCTCGTCGAGGCGGAGCTCATCAGCTGGAAGGTGAAGGCGGGCGACACCGTGAAGGAGTCGCAGACGCTCGCCGAGATGCAGACCGACAAGGCGCTCGTCGAGGTGCCGTCGCCGTGGGCGGGCACCGTGACCGAGATCACTGGCAAGCCCGGCGACATCATCAAGGTCGGCGCGGTGCTCGTGCGCTACGGCGCTGCGAAGGCCGCCCCCGCCCCCGCGCCCGTCGCCGCCGCGGCCGCGAGTTCGAACGGCAACGCCTGCATGTCGAGCCAGATCGCGTCGGGCGCGCCCGCCGCAGAAGGCGATCAGGGCACCGTCGTCGGCACGATGTCCGGCACCCTCACCGTCAGCGACCGCTTCGCGCGCCGCGCGCCCGAGGCCGCCGTCGCCGTGCGCGACGGCAAGGCGATGGCGACCCCAGCCGTGCGCGGGCTCGCGAAGAAGTTCGGCGTCGACATCCAGAAGGTCCCCGGCTCCGGCCGCGGTGGCCGCGTGACCGCGAGCGATGTCGCTTCGTTCGCGGAAGGCGGCGTCGCCACGATGGTCGAGCCGAGTGCGGCCGGCGTCGCCGGCTTCGCGCCGCGCGCAGCCACGATCGCACCTGGCTCCGTCTACATCGACCAGAACGATGTCGCGCAGCGCGTGCCGTTCCGCGGTGTCCGTCGCAAGATCGCCGAGGCGCTCTCGCGCAGCGTGCAGACCGCCGTCCACTTCACCGTGGTCGACGAAGCCGATGTCACCGCGCTCGAGGCGAAGCGCCGCGAGTACTCGAAGGTCGTCGGCGAGAAGCTCTCGATGCTGCCCTTCATCATGACGGCGATCTGCCGCGGGCTGAAGAAGCACCCGAGCCTCAACGCGGTCGTCGACGACGCGAAGGGCGAGATCATCCTGAAGAGCGCCGTGAACCTCGGCTGCGCGGTCGACACCGACGCCGGCCTCATGGTGCCCGTCATCAGGAACGCCGGCGCGCTCGCGCCCGTCCAGATGTCGCAGAGCGTGAAGACGCTCGCCGCGAAGTGCAAGGACCGCACGATCGCGCGCGAGGATTCGCTCGGCGGAACCTTCACGATCTCGAATGTCGGCAGCTACGGCGGCATGTTCGCGACGCCTGTCATCAACTACCCCGAGGTCGCGATCCTCGCCGCCGGCCGCGCGAAGGAGCGCGTCTGCGTGAAGGACGGCAAGTTCTACGCGGGTCTCGTGCTGCCGCTCTCGCTCTCGTGCGACCACCGCGTCGTCGACGGCGCGGAAGGCGCGCGGTTCCTCAACACCGTCGTGAAGCTGCTCGAGGATCCCGACGCGCTGCTCTCGTAGCGGGCCGCGGCGGCAAGACTGCGAGGTTTCCATGCGCAACGCACTGTCCGTCGCCCTGCTCGGCTGCGCGCTCACCGCGTGCGCTTCCTCGCACACCAGCATCCGCCACGAGCCGCCGAAGGAATCGGTCGCCGATTTCTCCGCGCGCAAGGGCTCGACCTACACCGCCGAACTTCCCTTCAGCGGAGGCACCGGCTATGCGTGGACCGCTTCGCGCTTCGACGAGAAGATCGTGAAGCTCGCGGGGCAATCGTCGCGCCGCGCGTCGGGCGAGGCGATGCCCGGCGGCCCGATGATCGAGGAAATCACCTTCAACCTCGTCGGCAGGGGCGAGACGATCATCGTGTTCGAACTGAAGCGCCCGTGGGAGAAGGATGTCTCCGCGGTTGACACGCGCTCGGTGAAAGTCACGGTCAAGTAGCACATGCAGCCGGCCTCGATCGACATCCTCGCGGGCGAATGCCGCGTGTATTTCGCGTTCGAGGTGGCGTTCTCGATCGACCTCGCGCGCGCTGCGCTGCGCTTTCCGGAGTCCGCGCGCGAGGCGCTGCCGCAGAGCCGGCGCGTGCCCGCCGACGCGGATTTCGCGCAGAAGCCGCTGCGCATCGCGCTTGAGCGCGCGGTGCATGAGATCGGGGTGCATGAGATCGGGGTGCATGAGATCGGGGGCGCGCCGCCGTTCTCCACCGCACCGCTCGTCGAGGTGACGCTCTACGACTTCGGCGCCGTGAGCGTGTCGTTTCGCATTCCGATCGGAGGTTCGCCGGCGCAACTGCGCGCACTCGCGGCGGCGCTCTGGAACAACCATGCGCTGGCGACCGCGGCCCGCGCGTGCGTCGAGGAAGTGATCGCGACGCTCGGCGAAGCGGCGACGCGGCCCGAGCTGCGCGGCGTGCCCGAGGACTACATCGTGTTCGTCGTCGATCCGGCGAGCACGGGCGGCGTGGCGCCTTCCGTCGAGGCGTTCGGCGCCGACAATCTCGCGGCGCTCCTGCAGCTCGAGGACCAGCCGCTCTCCGCCGCGGAAATCGCGGATGCGACGGCGAACGCGCTCGCATACGGTCGCCGCGACCTCGTGCTCGTCGACTGGGCCGCGG
>CAIXEV010000034.1 GCA_903918555.1 uncultured bacterium
ACCACGCGATGTTTCCAACCTGCGACTCGGTGTTGGTCCCGCTCGCGAACCCGGGCATCGCGTGGTACGCCGTGGTCGTGCCGGCCCTGCAGGCGCGCTCCCACTCTGCTTCCGTCGGAAGCCGAAGGCCGGCAGGCGAGAGGAAGGTCTGCGCCGCGTTCCATGTGACGCGTTCGACCGGGCGGTTCGGGACCTGCGCGGCCGGAACCTCCAGAGTCGCGGTCTGGAAGCCGGACGGATTCGACCCCATCCGCGCGACCCACTGCGCCTGCGTGACCTCGTAGCGGCCGAGGTAGAACGGGTCCGTCAGCGTCACGGAGCGGGTGGGGTTCTCCTCGACGGCGCAGCCCGACAGGTTCGATGGCGAGCAGCCCATGGTGAAGCTGCCCGGCGGTACGAGCAGCATCTCGATCTGCGTCGCGTTGTCGCGCACGCGCCACGGGAGACCCGAACCGAGGATCGAAGCACGCCTGCTCGCTGAGGTGACCACGGCGGGATCGGGCGCTGCCTCGAGCACGGTGACACCGGGCACGGTCGTCTCGAGGTGGGTAAAGCTTGCTGGAAGCACCGAGGCGCCAGCCGCGGTCGACACGACGATGTCCTTCGCCGTGCCCACGGCGCCTGCGGGCGTGACCGCGAGGACGGTCGTCGGGCTGACGAAGCTCAGGCTTGTGGCGACAGCATCGCCGATATGCACGGTCATGTTCTCATTCAGGTTGGTGCCCGTGATCGTGATCAAGGTTCCGCCGACCGAAGGGCCCGAACTCGGCGAGATGGACGCAATGGACGGAGCCGAACTTGCCACCGAGCGCGCGACACGGAATCCGATGTTGGTGAATGCGCCGCTGGGTCCGACGCCCTGACGGAGGGAAGCACGCAGCGCGCCAGAGGCCCAGGAATACGAACCACCTCGCGCGGTCCGGAATGCTCCGGACAACGGCCCCAGCGGGTTCGTCGATGGGCTCGACGCGTAGTAGCTCAAATCCCTCCAGTCGTACACGAGTTCCAACACATTTCCCGACATATCGTGGAGACCGAGCGCATTGGCGGCCTTCTGACCGACGGGGCGGGTCTGGCTCGAGGAGTTCGAGGTGAACCACGCGATGGAGCCAACCTGCGCCTCGTCATCCGTTCCACTCGTGAAACCCGGCATGGAGTGGAACGCGGTCGTGGTGCCGGCGCGGTACGCGAACTCCCACTCGGCCTCGGTCGGGAAGCGCATGCCCGTCGCCGCGAGGAATGACTGGATGCGGATCCAGGACACGAGCTCGACGGGCCGATTCGGGACCTGGGCTGCCGGAACCTCCGTGCTCGCGGTTTGGAACGAAGATGGATTCGACCCCATCGCGGCTGTCCACTGCGCCTGCGTGACCTCGTAGCGGCCGAGGTAGTAGGGCTCTGTGATGGTCACGGCGTGCACCGGGCTCTCGCCCGAAACGCACGCGGTCGCCGACGGCGCCGAGCAACCCATGTTGAAGGTGCCCGGCGGGACGAGCAGCATCTCGATCTGCGTCGCGGTGTCGACCACGCGCCACGGAAGGCCGGTCGCGGCCATCGCCGCGCGAAGCGATGGATCGGTGACGACCGCGGGATTCGGGTCGAACTCGAGCACCGTGGCCCACGGCACCGATGCGCACGGCGAACCCCAGAGGATGAGCACCGCCGAGAGATCTTCGGCGTCCGTCATGCCGTCGCCGTCGATGTCGGTCGGGCAGGCGCCCTTGCACGGGCCCCAGTTCATCAGCATCTGGGTGAGATCGGCGCCGTCGACGGTTCCGTCGGCGTTGAAGTCCGCGTCGCAGGCCGTCTGCCCGAAGGCTGCGGGCGATGGCGCGAGCAGAAGGGCCAGCGCTGCCCCGGAAAGACAGAGCTGGCTTCCGAGTGATCGGACCTTGGGAGGCCCCGAGAGGCCGAGAACGGCGTCAACGAGGCTGGAAGATGTGCGTGGGCGAAGGCCGCGGTAATTGATGGTGCTCATGGGATCTCCGTTGAACACTCTCACTAGTGGCCCTCGCGGCGCCGTTGGACGCGGGAGACTTCGAGATTTGTGGAATCCCCCCCGCACCTGCCCGCCGACACCCCCTCGAATCGCGCCGCGATGGGGCTTGGGTTCGGGATATTGTCTACGGACGATGCGACCCATCGACCTCTCGACCCCCCTCTCGCTGCGCAGCGCGTTCCTGTTTCCGCTGCAGTCGCGCGAATCGCGTCGGGAGGTGCTGTGGGGCGCGGCGCTTCTCCTGATACCTGTGGTCGGCTGGCTGCTCAACATGGGCCACCGCATCGCCATGACGCGGCGCATGCAGCAGGGACTTCCCGCGTGGCCCGCATGGGGCGGGTATCGCCAGCTTCTCTACCACGGCGCGCTCACCTTCCTCGGCATGGTGGAGTACCACGCGCCGGCGGTGGTCGTCGGCTTCTTGGCATGGAAGCTCGACACGCCGTGGCTCTGGGGTGTCGCCGCATGCCTGTGGCTGCTCGCCTCGGCCGCCGTGCCAGGCTACATGACGCACTATTGCCACACGCTCGATCCGCGCGAGATCTTCAACCCGATGCGCGCGCTGCGCAGGGTGAGCGAGGGCGGCGCGGACTACTGGCGCGCGTGGGCGATCGCGCTCGCGGCGCTTGCGTGCTCGTTTCTCGGGCTCCTCGCGTTCGGCGTCGGGTTTCTCGTGACGAGCGTGTGGTTCTGGCAGGTCGCGGGCTTCGGCTTCGCGACCGTGTTCACGCGCAAGTTCGAGCTCGCGCGCGGGCGGTGAGGCGAGGCCGCGGGGATGAGGGTGCCATGCGGAGAAACGGTGGAGAAACGGTGCCCAGCACGTGCCGTCTGGTGGCTGGCACCTCGTGGCACGTGCCGGGCACCGTTTCCGAGTGGCGTCAGTCGGCCGTTGCGTCGACCGTGACCACGCTCGCGCGCGTCAGTTCGCGCTCGCCGTTCCAGCGGTACGCCGAAAGCGTGCCGTCGCGATACCCCCCGCCGTTGTCGACGCAGGCGACATTCGCGCGCAGGACCGTGCCGAACTCGCGGTCGGTCTCGTCGAAGAGCGAGTAGTGGCCGAAGAAGACGGGCCGCTCGTCGGCGGGGTACGCGTCGGCCGCGTCGTACGGGATCAGCGCCGAAAGCGGCGGAAGCGTGGCGGGATACTCGCCTGCGTCGATGCGGCGCTCGCCGAGCAGCGCGCGCAGCTTCGTGGCGTCGGCGGCCTTCGTGAGCGCGTGCTCGTGATAGCGCCGCCCCGCCGCTGCGTCGAACCAGCGGATGCGCATCTCGCCGCGCGCGTGGCCGCCGCCGTCGGCGAGCCGCGCGTCGCCCGGGAGCCGCAGCTCGACGCCCTTCACGATGCGTTCGAGCGCGACCGAGACAGACTCGTCGGGCGCAAAGTCCAGCGCCTGCTGCCGTGTGCCGAGATCGAGGAGTTCGCCCCAGTGGCGATCGTCTGGGGCTCTCCGAGACTGCTGGATCTCGATCGCCTCGTCGATCGATTCTGCACGGATGCCCGCCGTGACGCCCTTCGACTCGGCCCACGCGTCGAGCGCGCGGATCGCGGGCGGAATCCACGCTGCGTGCACCGCGCGCAGGCCCGGCAGCTCGAGGTAGAGCGGGAGCGTCATGAAGTGACGCACGCACGCGTCGTAGCCGTGCGCGTCGGCGAAGCCACGCACGGTGTCTTGGTGCTGCTTCAGATTCTTTGCGTCGTGCGGGCGAAGCCACGCGGTCGGGGCGGGCGCATCGGCGGCGCCCGCCGCCAACCGCGCGGAGGCCTGCCGCCACGCCTCGGGCGCGTCGAGCGCGCGGTCGTGCGCGCGCGTCGCGAAGGCGATCGCGTTCGTGTCGTGGTTGCCCGCGAGCGCGAGCGCAATGCGCTGGTCGCAGAGCTCGCGCACGAGATCAACGACCTCGGCGACGCGCGCACCGCGGTCGACATAGTCGCCCACGAAGACGATGCGGCGGTCGTCAGGGTGTGCCCAGCGACCCGCGGCGCGACGGTAGCCAAGCGCGTCGAGAATCGCCACGAGGCGCGTGTGCATCCCGTGGATATCGCCGATGATGTCGATCCCGCTTGCCGCCATGTCGCATCGCGCCTCCGCCGCAGTCTACGCCCACCCTACCGCGCGTGCGGCGGCACCGCGCGTCCGGCGGCGGCGCTGAGGAACGACCGCGCGGCCATGACCACGACCGGCGATCGGCGCACGGCACGTGCCGTGCAGTGCCTGGCACTGACTGGCACGTGCCGTGCACCATGCGGGGGTGCGCC
>CAIXEV010000035.1 GCA_903918555.1 uncultured bacterium
ATTTGCCCGTAGCCCGGCGTTCGCGCGCTCATCAACCATTCCGACCGCGAGTTCATGCAGCAAACTCTCGGTGAGTTCCATCATTGTGCCGTAGTCGCCGAAGGCCTCGTAGACCTCCATCGCTGTGAACTCCGGATTGTGCGACCGATCGATGCCTTCGTTGCGGAAGTTGCGATTGATCTCGTACACCTTGCCCATGCCGCCGACAAGACAGCGCTTGAGATACAGCTCGGGCGCGATGCGCATAAAGAGCGGCATATCAAGCGCGTTGTGATGCGTCGTGAACGGCCGCGCCGCCGCGCCGCCAGCGATCGGCTGCAGAACGGGCGTTTCGACTTCGAGAAACCCGCGCGCGTCCATGAATCGACGGATGCGCGAGACGATCCGCGCGCGCATCGCGAAGACCTTCGCGGTTTCCGGGTTTGCGTACATGTCGACATAGCGACGGCGGTATCGGAGTTCGGGATCAGAGAGCCCGTGCCACTTTTCCGGCGGCGCGGCGAGCGACTTTGCGCCGAGCGACACCGTGGTCGCCCACACGCAAACCTCACCTTTCATCGTGCGGCCAATCGGCCCTTCGATCACGAGGATGTCGCCGTAATCCGCGAGTTTCGCGAGTTCAAAGGCGTTTGCGGCAACTGCCGACTTCGACACACTCACCTGCAAGTCGCCGGTTGCGTCGCGCAGGAAGAGGAACACGAGCTTTCCCATATCGCGGTGCTGCACCACGCGACCGGCGACGCGGACCACCGCGCGGGAGTCAGCCGCCACCCCACCTGTCGCCTTCGCCTCTTTGCTTGCTGCATCAAACGCAGCATGCGCGTCCTCACTGAAAAGTTTGCGCGCATTAGCGAGTGGCAACAGTCCCGCTTCCCGCTGGCCGTAGGGTTCGAAACCGAGTTCGTCGCGAAAGCGCTTCAACTTTGCGCGCCGCGATGCGACGATTTCAGATTCGGAGAGCGGAGCGGGTTCTTGGGGTGACACTTCGGACATAGATCCGAATCCTACCGACCACCTCCGATTCGCGGGGGTTTCGGCTACGCTCCGCCGCTTCAACGGAAACTCCATGGCACCATCGATTCGTAGACTCGGCATTCTCACAGGTGGCGGCGACTGCCCCGGCCTCAACGCAGTCATCCGCGCGGTCGCGAAGACTGCGATCCTTCAGTATGGGATCGAGGTTGTCGGTATCGAGGACGGTTTCCAAGGCCTTATCGAGCATCGCGTGCGTCCGCTCGGCATCAAGGATGTCTCTGGCATTCTCACGCGCGGAGGGACGATTCTTGGCTCAAACAACAAGTGCAATCCCGCGCGCTACTGCACCGGCCGCAAGCCAAACGGCGAACTGATCTGGGAAGATGTCACGGAGAAGTGCCTCACGACTTTGGCGCGCGAGCGTCTTGAATCGATCATCGTGATCGGCGGCGACGGCACGATGGCCTGCGCCGCGCCAATTGCGGCTGCCGGCATCAATGTGATTGGCGTCCCGAAAACGATCGACAACGATCTCGTCGGAACCGAGATCACCTTCGGCTTCCTTACCGCCGTCGCCACCGCCACCGAAGCACTCGACCGCCTGCACTCCACCGCCGACAGCCACCACCGCGTGATGGTGTGCGAGGTCATGGGCCGCAACGCCGGCTGGATCGCGCTCACCGCGGGCGTCGCCAGCGGCTCGGATGTCATCCTTCTCCCCGAGATCCCCTTTGATCTCCGCCGCATCGCCGACGACATCGACCGTCGCATGCGCGACACGGGCTTTGCGATCGTCGTGGTCGCCGAAGGCGCGCGACCGCAGAGCGGCAAGCAGGTCGTCAGCCGCTACGACCCGACGAGCCACGACCCCATCCGGCTCGGCGGCATCGGCAACCTCGTCGCGAACGAGATCGCCGACCTCACCGGCGTCGAGACGCGCACGACCGTGCTCGGGCACATCCAGCGCGGCGGCGCGCCGATCGCGTCCGACCGCATCCTCGCGACCAACTTCGGCTTCCACGCGATGGCCGTCCTCGCGAGCGGCAAGCGAAACCGCATGGTCGTCCGCGAGAACAACCTCTTCTCCGACATCGATCTCTTCGAGACCGTCGGCAAGCAGCGCCTCGTCCCGATCGACCATCCGCTGATCGCCGCCGCTCGCGCGATCGGCACGAGCTTCGGCGACGGCGCGGGCTCGATCACGCCGAAGCCGATTCCATCGGCGCTGGTGTAAACTCGCTGGCCTCCGCGACACGCAAGCGTCCCGATCACCCCAGCACCCCAGCACCACCAGGCTCCCCTGGGCTTCGCTCCGAAAGCGACCCCGAAGCGAGCGGCAGCAACTCGCGAGCGCTCAAACCATGGACCCTGCGATCTTCCTCGACCGCGACGGCACGCTTGTCCCCGACGACGAGGGCGCAGGCAATCCCGCCGCCATCCGGCTCGTCGACGGCGTCGCCCCCTCGCTGCGACGGCTGCGGGACGCCGGATTCAGGCTCGTCGTCGCGACCAACCAGGGCGGCGTCGCGCACGGGCGCTTCACCGAGGCCGATGTCGACGCGTACCACCGCCGCCTGGGCGAGGTGCTCGACGCCGCGAGCGGACTGAAGCGCACGGTCGAGCGCTTCTACTACTGCCCGTTCCATCCGAAGGGCACGGTCCCGGGCTACACCCGCGACCATCCGTGGCGAAAGCCCAAGCCCGGCATGATCCAGCAGGCGCTGCAGGACATGGAGCTCGATGCCGACCGATCGTGGATCATCGGCGATTCTCCGCGCGACATCGAAGCCGGACGCGCTGCGGGGCTGCGCACGGTGCTCGTCTCGCGCGACCGCGCCCGCATCGCGGAGGCTGCGCCCGACTTCTCCGCGGCGACCGTCACCGAAGCGGTCGAGCTGATCCTCCGTCATCGGGACGACTCGCTCGTGGCCACCGCCGTTGCGAGCGGCGCTGCGCCGATCGCGCGGACCCGCCGCAGCCGCGCCACCACCCGCAAGCTGCGTCGCGACCGTGACGGCGAACGCCTGCGCCGCTCGCTCGCGGAACTCACCGAGGAAGTTCGAGCCCTGCGCCTGCGCCGCGCCGAGACCGGCGCCATCCGCCTCGCGGCGATGGGCCTCCAGCTCCTCACGATCCTCGTCGCGGCGGTCGCCTTCCTCAACCTCGGCGACACCGACACATTCCTCCGCTGGATCGCGGGCGCCGCGCTGCTTCAGCTCGTGACGGCGACGATCCTGCTCTTCGATCGCTCCTGAACACGCCCCCGAAGACACCCGTGATCGCCCGCGTCACGCTCCACGCCGCAACGCCGACCGCGCTCGCCGACGCGCCGCTCGCGGCGCTGATCCGCGCCTGCGCGCAGGAAACCGCGGAAATCCAAGGCGTCTCCGTGCCCGAGGTCGCGCTCTTCGACGACCGCATCGAGCTTTCCGGCGCGATCCCGATGCCGATCCTGCTCGCGATCGCCGCGGAGGTCCGACGCTCGACGGGCCGCTGGCATCTTGCGAAGCATGGCTCGCCGCTCTGGCAGGGCGAGTGACGCCTCCGCGCGCGGCGGCTGCATTCCGTATCATCGCCGCATGGATTTGTCGCTGGCTTCGTCGGCCGCCACCGCCTCCGGTGACCCTTCGCCCCTTCTCTGGGCTGCGCTCCCCGTCGCGGCGTACCTCGTCGGCAGCTTCCCCACGGCGCATCTCCTCGCGCGATCGCGCGGCGTCGATCTCGGCGCGGTCGGCAGCAAGAACTACGGCGCCACGAACCTCGGCCGCACGCTCGGCCGCTCGTGGGGCATCCTCTGCTTCGCGATCGACGCGACGAAGGGGGCGCTCCCCGTCGTCCTCGGCGGCTGGCTGCTCGGCGCGCTCGGCGCGCCATCGGGCGGCGTGACCACCGCCACGGCGTGGTGCTGGCTCGCCACCGCGCTCGCCGCGATCCTCGGCCACACGCTCTCTCCGTGGATCGGCTTCAAGGGCGGCAAGGGCGTCGCCACCGGCTTCGGCGCGCTCGTCGCGATGTGGCCCGTGCTCACGCTTCCCGCGGGGCTCGCCATCCTTCTCTGGGCCGCGATCCTCGCGGTCTCGCGCATCATCAGCCTCGCGTCGATGGTCGCGGCGATCTCGATCCCCTGCTCGGTGCTGGTCGCGGCGCTTGCCGCGAACGGCCTCGCAGGCGTGCGTGCGGCGGTGCCGTTCCTTGTCGCAACGGGCGTGATCGCTGCGTTCGTGGTGTGGAAGCACCGCTCCAACATCGCGCGGATGCGCGCCGGCACCGAGCCGAAGGTCGGCGCGAAGAAGCCAGCGGGCGACGGCGCGGCGTCCCCAGAGATGAAGTGATCGCAGAGACGAAGTGATCGCAGAGACGAAGTGAGATTCCCGTGAACCACGACCAAAGCCAGCACGACAGCTACCGATCCCCGCTCGAGACGCGCAACGCAAGCCGCGAGATGCGCGCCATCTGGAGCGAGCGCCGCAAGTTCGGGCTCTGGCGCCGCATCTGGCTCGCGCTCGCCGAAAGCCAGCACGAGCTCGGCATGCCCGTCACGCGCGCGCAGGTCGACGCGATCCGCGCGCACCTCGACGACATCGACTTCGCGGCCGCCGCCGCGCACGAGTCGCGCCTCCGCCACG
>CAIXEV010000036.1 GCA_903918555.1 uncultured bacterium
CGACCGCGTGCGCCTGACGCCGCGCCACTGGGCGTACCTCCGCATCAGCGAGGGCTGCAACCAGCGCTGCGCGTTCTGCACGATTCCGTCGATCCGCGGCAAGATGCGCTCGAAGCCGCTCGACGCGATCGCGGCCGAGGCGCGCGGGCTCATGGCCTCTGGCGCGTTCGAGCTCAACCTCATCGGCCAGGACACGACGAGCTACGGCATGGATGTCGGCTACGACGGCGGCCTGCCCGGCCTCCTCAAGACGATCGACGGCGTCGCGCGCGAGTTCGGCGGCGGCTGGATGCGCCTGATGTACGCGTATCCGTCGAAGTTCGACGACGCGTCGATCGACGCGATCGCGAGGCTCGACAACATCGTCAAGTACATCGACATGCCGCTCCAGCACGCGAGCGACTCGATGCTGTCGGCGATGCGTCGCCACACGACGCGCGCCGACACCGAGGAACTCCTCGGAAAGCTGCGCGACCGCGTGCCCGGCATGGCGATCCGCACGACCTTCATCGTCGGCTTCCCGGGCGAAACCGACGACGACTTCGAGCAGCTGCTCGAGTTCGTCGGCGAGCAGCAGTTCGAGATGCTCGGCGTTTTCCGCTATTCGGCCGAGGCTGGCACCCCCGCCGGCACGATGGAGAAGGACCCCGGGCTCGCGGTCCCCGATGAAGTGAAGCGCGAGCGCGAGGAGCGACTCATGCTTCTCCAGCAGGAAATCGCCTTCGAGAACGCGAAGCTCCAGGCCGAGTCGAAGGTGCAGCTCGATGTCCTCGTCGACTCGGTCGCCGCGGGCAAGTCGAAGGCGCGCGCGACGACCGGCGTGACGAAGGGCGGCGCGCTCTACACGGGCCGCGCGTACTTCCAGGCGCCGTCGATCGACTCGCTCACCTATGTCCAGTCGACCGAGAAGCGCTCGCCCGGCGAACTCGTGCGCTGCACGGTGATCGACGCGAACGGCTACGACCTGATCGCGGTGCCGACCGACGAACTCGAGAAGAAGATCTCGCTGCCGATCGCGCATCGGCATTGACGCCGTGTGTCGCCTTTGCCCACTGCTACGATGTTCCCATGAAGGATCCCGAGGACCTCGTCGAAGGCGAATGGGCGGACTGGTACCGCCTGACGCCGGTCGAGCGCTGGCTGGAAAGCGAGCGACTTTGGATCGACTATCTCGCCCTCGGAGGTTCGCTTGATCCCGAGCCCGATTCGCAAAGTCCTTTCCACGATCCGAGCGCACCGCGTCCAGACGCTCCTCATGGGTGGCCAGGCGTGCGTGTTCTACGGCGCGGCGGAGTTTAGCCGCGACACCGATCTGGCCGTACTCGCGGAAGCCGACAACCTCGACCGACTTGACGCGGCCCTCCGTGAACTCGAGGCCGAAGTCATCGCGGTTCCATCGTTCCACGCGGACTTCCTGCTGCGCGGACATGCGGTGCACTTTCGCTGTGCGCATGCGGAGGCCCGTGGAATGCGGGTCGACGTGATGTCGCGGATGCGTGGCGTCGACGACTTCCCCATGATCTGGTCACGACGAACCGAGATCGTTGCGCCCGATGGATTCGCGGTCGACCTCCTCGGCATCGAGGATCTCGTGCGAGCGAAGAAGACCCAGCGCGACAAGGACTGGCCGATGGTGCGCCGGCTGGTGGAGGCACACTACTTCGCCGGAAGGACTGCACCGACGCAACAATCGATCGGCTTTTGGCTGCGCGAACTCCGCACCCCCGAACTGCTCATCGAGGCGGCGAGGCTCTTTCCCGAACCCTCCCGAGCGGCGGTAGCGGCGAGGCCGCTTCTTGAGTTTGCCGAATCCGGCGAGGTGGATCGCCTCTCCGGAGCGCTGCGAGCGGAGGAAGATGCCGAACGAGCGGCCGATCGGGCCTACTGGGCTCCGCTTCGAGCGGAGTTGGAGCGCCTTCGTCACGGCGAAGCGGACGAACATCGCTCGCGCTGACCGCTACAGTGCATCCGATGCGTGCGTCCGAAGCAGAAGACCTCGTCCGCCCACTTCTCTGGATCGGTTTCGACGGGAAGATCCCGCCGCCCGAGACGGCGAAGCTGATCCATCAGGGCGTGTCGGGCGTGATCCTCTTCGTGCGCAATGTCGGCACGCGCGACGAGACGCGCGTGCTCATCCACGAACTCAAGGCGATCGCGCCGGGGCCGCTTCTCTTGTCGGTCGACCAGGAAGGCGGTCGCGTCACGCGGCTCACCGAGGGTTTCGAGCGCTTTCCGTCGCTGCGCGAGATCGGCGCGAAGAGCGCCGCCGAAGTGCGCGAGATCGGCCGGCGCCTCGGCGCGCAGGTGCGCGACGCGGGCTTCGACATCGACCTCGCGCCCGTCGTCGATGTCGACTCGAACCCGGCGAATCCCGTGATCGGCGAACGCTCGTTCTCGCGCGACGCGGCGGTCGTCGCCGAACTCGGCGCAGCGATGATCGCCGGCCTCGAGCAGGAACTCGCCGCGTGCGCCAAGCACTTCCCGGGCCACGGCGACACCGACAAGGACTCGCACTACGACCTGCCGCGGCTCGCGCATGCGCTTGACCGCCTGCGCGCGTGCGAGCTCGTCCCCTTCAAGGCCGCCG
>CAIXEV010000037.1 GCA_903918555.1 uncultured bacterium
CCGTCACCTTGAACTCGTTCGAGCGAAGCGCATCGAGCGACCATGCGACGCTCTCCCGGATCGAGGGCAGGACGCGCTCCTTCAGCGCCTCGTTCGACACCGGGAACTGCATCCAAGGGCGCCAGGGATCGGACAGGCTGTCGGCGAGATCGTTGCCGAGCATCTTCGCCACCGCCGGCGGTGTTCCGTGCTGCGCGGCGACGGCGTTGAACTCAGAGAGAGCCGCCTCGCGCTGCGACTCGCGTTGCGCGTGCTCGCTCGGCAGCAACGCGTCCTTGCCACTCCAGAGATAGCCGTACACGTCCCACGCGGCGCGGTTAGCCGCCATTCGTCCTCCGACGATGTCGTCGGGCCCTGTCATTCCATCGATCACGGCGCCCCCGATGTTGAGCGCTCCATCCGCGTTGCCTGCAAGCGCAAGCTGCGTCCGAGCCGACTGCGCGCCGCCCGAGGGGTCCATCACCTCGCCAATTCGCTCCCGAATCTCCTCGGCAAGCCGTTGGTTCCACTGAAGGTTCAGCGGCAACTTCGCTGCGATGACCTCGAGGCGCTCCTCCAGTCTCGCGAGGACCTCGGGGGGCAATCGCTGTTCAGCGGCCACCGCGGCGGCCAGACGCAGCAGTTCGGAGCGGATCCGCGCGGCGTTCTTCCTTCCCCGTTCGACCGCCGCGACGAGTTCCCACGCATCGTTCGGCCATGAAGGAGAAGCACAAAGGCTCGCACCGCTCGGCGCGGACGGCGGGACGCGCTCCTCGAGAAGCCGACGAAGCTGATGCGCCTCGAGCGCACGGAGTACGGCGCGAATGTCGGCGACGATCGCGTCCGCATCCTTCAGCCTGTCCACGCCTTCCGCACGAAGCGCGCACTGCTTCGCGTCGAGCGCCTGGATCCATGCCACCAGCTCGAGCGCAGAGGAGGTGCCGAGATACGGCACGAAGGGATGCTGGGCGGTCGGCTGCAACGAAGCGGGAACGGAGGCAGCGGTAATCGCAGGGCCACCGGCTTCGCCCGTGATTCCTGAGCACTTGAGAAGCCCCGCAACCGACGCCGCGTGGAGTTCTCCCAGCGCCGCAAGCGGCTGTGCATGACCAAGGAGTCCTCGAAGATCCGATGTACCGTGCTCGGAGGCAGCGGACGAATCAGGGTCGTCGCCAAGCCGCGTCGTTGCCTCGGCGACTTCCACTGCCGAGAACTCAACGTGTGTGGTCCACCAGTCCCTTGGATTCGGTTCGCCAGGGCGAATCAGCCACGGGCCGAGCTTCAGCCGAACCGATCGATCCTCAAGCAAACTTGGACAAACGAGAAAGGCCGCATAGAGCGCGGTGGATACCTCGCCGTGGCCTGCGGTCGTGGAGCCTTGATCGGCCGCAGCCGTGCTCGAGTCGAGGACGCCGGCGAGGAACGGTTTGCCCTGCCCACGCAGATAGCAGCGCAGCAACTCCAATCGCAGGCTTTCATCGGCGCCATCGGGGCCGATCTTGCCTGCGACAGCGAACGCCGGCGCCGAACCTACGCGGGCCTTGTCCGCCAACGGCGTTTGATTCAGCGCTGTCGTCGAGGCTTGCGGCTCACGAAGGGCGCACGCCGACGGTGCCACCGGAACAAGGCCGAAGGCGAGGGCTGCGAGGGCTGAAATGGCCATGAGGAGTCATCGCTCATGATATCGTCAACGAGGTGCACGTGCCGTGCACGAGTTTTGAGCGGTCGCGGCTGCGGCCGCTTCCTTTGGCGATGCAGGAGAGGTGAGCGCGTCCGTGACAGACGCGCCTCGGTTCACACGCCGCCGCACTCCGGGCACGCTGCGTCGCGCGTGAGGCCCTTGCGTGAATATCCGCAGCGCGGGCACCTGTCGC
>CAIXEV010000038.1 GCA_903918555.1 uncultured bacterium
CCGTCGCGAGGAAGACCGTCGCGAGTCCGAGGTCGACGAACATGCGCTGATCGTCGCGCATCGTCCATGCGCTGAACGGATTGCAGAGGACGATCAGGATGGTCGCGGCGCCCGCGACCACGAGCACGATCGGCTGGCGGATCGACTCGAGGAAGGTGTTGCGGGTGATGGCGAGAAGTTGCTCGAAGAACGACATGGTGCGTCTCGGAAGGGTACTCGCCGCGGGGGGAGCCGTTCGGACAGGTGGGTTCTGCGCCCGTCCGCAGGCACCCGCCTCGGGGGGAGCCTCGTAGCGTCGGGCGGTGCACCCTCTGGTTTCACCGCGCGAAACCTGCCTGTCCGCACCGCCGCGCCCGCGTGCACCCGAGCCGGATGGGTGCAAGCGCGAAGAAAGAAATGGACGGATTCAACGCATGAAGGGTCGAACAAGTTCGAACTTCCACACGGTTGACCCGCGTACCTTACAGTACCGCCTCAGCCCTTGGGGCTGATCATTTCTTTCCGCCTGTGCCTTGGTGTCGTCCGTGAGTCGAACATGCTTCGAACCCGCGCCGACCGAAGGGGCAGGCACCGTCCGAGTCTGATCCAGTACGCCTGACCGATGCGCATCGATCACCACGCCTACCAGAGGGCCACGCGTGTCGCCTCCGCCGGATTCGCAGTCCAGCTCGCGATCGCGCTCCTTCTCCTTATCTTCGGCAAGACGACCGGCCCGAACCTCGGACAGCCCGACCCGCTGTCGGGTGCCGTGCAGACCGCCAGCGACTCGGCGAGCGTCATCGCTTCGGCGTGGGCGTTCTGCGGCCTCGTCGTCTGGCTCGGCCTGATCCTCGTCTTCCACCAGCACAAGCTCGAGCGGCTCGAGTCGCTTGAGTTCGATGCGGGTCCGCGCACCGACGACCAGGGCCGCATGTTCGCGGTCGACGAGGCGCGCGTGGCGCGCAAGCGTCTCGACCTCATGCACCGGATCCTGATGCCGGCGCTGAGCCTGCTCTATGCGGGCCTGCTGATCGGCCTCGCCTGGGCGGTGCTCTGGTGGATGGCCGCGAAGGACGGCCGCGATGTCGACTACGGCCGCTTCGAGACGACGCAGCTTCCCGGCTGGCAGCTTGCGGTCGGCTTCGGTTCGGCGCTCATCGCCTTCATCTTCTCCCGCTTCGTCGCGGGCATGGCGGTGCAGAAGGCCTGGACGAACCTCCGCGGCGGCGCCGCGGTCATGGTGGGCAACGCGCTCGTCTGCTCGGCGCTCGGCATCGGCACCGTGTTCCTCCTCCTCGAGGAGAACCCCGGCGACGCGCGACCCGTGCTCGAGGGCATCTCCTACGGCATCGTGTTCTTCATGATCGCGGTGGCGGCGGAGACGCTGCTCAACTTCGTGCTGAACCTCTACCGTCCGCGGCGCGCGGGCGAAGTGCCGCGTCCGGCGTTCGATTCGCGCGTGCTCAGCCTGCTCGCGGCGCCCGACTCGATCGTGCGCTCGATCAACGAGGCGGTGAACTACCAGTTCGGCTTCGACATCACGAGCTCGTGGGGCTACCAGCTTGTCCTGCGCAACTTCATCCGGCTGCTCGCGATCGGCGTGACCGTCGTGCTCGCGCTCACCACGCTCGTCGTGGTCCAGCCGCAGGAGCAGGCCGTGCGCCTCCGCTTCGGCGACCGCGTCGGCAGCGTCTACCAGGGCGGCCCGATGGCGAAGCTTCCGTGGCCCGTCGACACCGCGCTCGTCCTCGATGTCAACCTCGTGCGCGAGCTTCCGCTCGGCAACGGACTCCTTCGGAAGTTCACGAAGGACGACGAGGTCTTCTGGGGCGAGCAGACCGGCGAGGTCGACAAGAACGCGAACCTCTTCCTCGTCGGCGCCGGAGCGCGGCCGTCGCCATCCAAGGCGACTTCGGCCGGCTTCGGCCTGAGCGAGGCGGTGGCGGAGGCGCAGGCGACCGACCAGTTCGCGCTCGTCGAGGCCGACATCGTGCTCCAGTACCGCGTGCGAAGCGGACAGCTCGAGAAGTTCCTCGACTTCTCGAACGACGCGCGCAGCCGCGGCGAGCAGCTCGACATGCGCGAGCGCATGCTCCGCTCGGTGGCGATGCGCGAGGTCACCCGCGTGATGAGCACGCGCTCGCTCGACGAAGTGCTCACGCCTCCGACCGAGAAGCCGCTCGTCGATGTGCTCGCGAAGTCGATCCAGTCGGCCTACGACACGCTTGACTGCGGCGTCGAGGTCGTCGGCATCAGCATCCCGCGCCTGCGTCCGCCGGGACCGGAGGGCGGGAAGTTCGAGGAGCTCTCGATCGCCAGGCAGAACGGCCGTCGCCAGCTCGAGAAGGAGCAGAGCACGGTCCAGACCCAGCTCAGCATGATCATCGGCGA
>CAIXEV010000039.1 GCA_903918555.1 uncultured bacterium
GGCGTCGGCGGTGCCGAGGGCACGGCCGTGGAGGGCACAGCGGTCGGTCCAGGCGTCGGCAGCGCCGTGGGCAGCAGCTTGCATATGAGTCGAAGTTGAATGTTGCACCACTCCATGGCTCCTGAGCTCTTGAACATGACGCTCGACATGGATTCTCCGGCTGATTGAATGGAGAAGCAGCCAGGGTTCGGGGCGCTGCCCCAACCGGTTGCCCCTTGCCACCCGAGGCCGAGTGCGGCAGCCCCATCATTGCAAATCTCGAGTGTTTGGATAGCTTCAGAACCGGCTGAACACTCGCACTGTCCAGCCGGGCCCAGCACGAACGAGCCGCTCCCGCCGCCGCCACTACCTGCGGCACGACCCAAGCGGTTTGCGACGAGATCGGGGGAACATTCGGTGTAAGCAAGCTCTTAGTGAGCAGAACCGGAAGCACCTCAAGGCTGTAAGCGATGGATGCACCGATGGATGTGGCCGTACGATGCGCGGAATGCTGCAGCGCTTCTTCGCATCGTGCCTCGCGTGGCTTGTCGTTCTCTTCGGTGCCCCCGCCGCCGCCCAGTCCGAGCCGGCGGGCTCGCCGAGAACCACCGTCAAGGTCTTCATCCTCGCCGGTCAATCGAACATGGAAGGCCAGGCCGTCGTCGACCTCGCCGGCAAGGACTACAACGATGGACGCGGCACGCTCGCGTGGGTCGCGGCGCGCCCAGAGACCGCCGCGCTTGTTGCGCATCTCCGCAACCCCGACGGCTCGTGGCGCACGCGCGACGATGTCTTCGTCAGCTACAAGCCCGAGCGCGAGCCCCTGAAGAGCGGGCCGCTCGGGATGGGCTTCACGCCGCACGGCCGGAAGAACCACTTCGGTCCCGAGCTCGAGCTCGGCTTCGTGCTCGGCGACGCGATCGACGAGCCCGTCCTTCTCATCAAGACCGCGTGGGGCGGGAAGAGCCTCTACAAGGACTTTCGGCCGCCATCGTCGGGCGGCGAGACGGGCCCCTACTACAAGCTCATGATCGAGAACATCCGCGCGGCGCTCGCGCGGGTCGATGACTTCCCTGCGCTCCGCGGCAAGAAGCCCGAGATCGCGGGATTCGTGTGGTACCACGGATGGAACGACGGCTGCGATCCAGAGGTCGCGGTGCCGCAGTACGAGCAGAATCTCGTGAACCTGATCCTCGATGTGCGCCGCGAGTTCGGCGCGTCGGATCTGCCCGTTGTGATCGGCGAGATCACCGGCGCGTGGGTCGACGCGCCCGGCGAGTGGAAGACGCTTCGCGAGGCGCAGCGCAAGGCCGCGGCGCGCCCCGAACTCAAGTCGGCGGATGGCGTGACGCGCGTCGTGTTCGCACCGACCGCCGCGTTCGTGCGCGACCCCGAGGATTCGCCGAATCCGGGGCACGGCCACCACGAGTTCGGCAACGCGGAGACCTACTTCCTCGTCGGCGACGCGCTCGGCAAGGCGATGCGTGCGCTCGTCGTGAAGGACGCGCCGGCCTTCGCGCCGACCCTGCCCTCGCCGGCGCCCGCGGCGCCAAAGAGCGCGGAAATGTCTGGCTACATGCTCGTCCCCGTCGAGCGCGTGCCCGAGGAGTTCAACGCCGGCTTTTCGCTCTATGCGGCCGCGTGGCCGCTGCTCGAGCGCTACCCGGGATCCAACTTCCAGACCGGCCTCTTCGGCACCTGGATGTTCGCGCAGTTCAAGCGCGGCGCCGACGGCAAGCACGACCCGAACGACAAGCCGAAGGACATGTACTCCGACATCGAGGGCGGGCTCGGCTGGTGGCGCGACACGCGCTTCGCGACCAAGACGCCGAAGTTCATCATGGGCGGCGTCGCGCCCGACTTCGCGGCGTGGGCGAATGGCCCCGGCGCCGGCAAGGGCCGCGACTGGAGCAAGCCGCTCGGCAAGTACGCGATCGCGCAGCTGAGCCCATGGGTGGTCTGGCCGCCCGACGGACTCAACCTCGCGCAGGGAACCTGCGGCGAGCTCTTCGGCTACGGCTATCTGCCGCTGCCGCTCGTGCCGGCGACGCCCGCTTCGGCGGATCGACCGATCCCGAAGGGCGACCAGTGCTGGACGCTCTTCCTCAACACGACGAACTTCAAGGGACCGCTCTGCTTCTTCACGCCGAATTTCTGGGCGGAGAACCTCGCGGAACGACCCGAGCTCGCAGGGAAGCTCCTCGACACGCGGCCATCGGACCCGAACAAGGCGTTCCAGATGGAGACGCAGTGGATTCCCGCAGCGATCGCGGCGCCGACGCCCGAGGGCGCGACCTACGCGCGCGTGGCGCCGACATCGTTCCCGATCGACGCGCAGGGCCGCACGGTCGTGCTGCATCGGCTGACCTCGTATTCGCCGGCAGCGCTGACCGACGCCGTGCGCGCGTGGTTCGCCGGCGGCCCAGCGCCGAGCGGCGCGATCGACGCCCGCGGCGCGTTCCTGCAGGAGTTCAAGTCGGGCGGCGGCTCGACCTGGCGGCTCTTCGAGGACGGCACCGAGCGCGATGACCGTCCCGACGTCGACTGGAAGAAGTTCGGCACGCCCGTGGCGCATGACCCGGCGACCTACGGCTACCTCTGGAACGCGGAGCTCGTGAAGCGCGCCGACGGTGACTCGCAGCCGCGCGTGCGGCTCCCCGAGTACTACCGTCTCGAACCGCGCGAAGGAAAGTCGCCGCGCTGGGAGCCGCTCGCAGCGAAGGACCTTCCGCCTGCGACCGGTCTCGGCAACGCACGGCTGCAGGCGCCGCGCGAGAAGGGCGAAGGCGCGTATGTCACGCCCGACGCGCCCGACAGCCCGTTCAAGAAGCCGGGGCCGGTCGCGGGGCCGTTCGAGACGACGCTCGGCGACGGCAGCACCGTCACCTACTGCTGGTACCGCTTCGCAGACCAGCCCGCGATGATGATGGCGGGGCTGACCGACGCCGAACGCGAGGAGGCCCAGCGCCGCGTCGAGCTGCTCCACCGCGCGTGGACGAAGGAGCGCGACTACATCGCGCCGCCGACGACGGGGTCGCTTGCGTCGCTCGATCCGGCGCTGATCGTGACGCCGCCGGCCGGCCTCGAGGTTGGGCATGTGCCGATCGCGACCAAGCAGGAGCGCAGGCCGAAGCCGCGGAAGTGAGCCGAGCCACCGCTCCAACGCGTGCACGGCACGTGCCGTGCAGTGCCTGGCACTGAGCGGCACGCGCCTGGCACCTGACTGGCACCTGACTGAATCAGGCCGTAAGCATCTGCCGAGAAA
>CAIXEV010000040.1 GCA_903918555.1 uncultured bacterium
GGCCGGAAGCGTGACGAGCAGGCCACCCGAGCCGAAGTTCAGACCGTTCAGGACCCACGCGTACACGCCGTTTCCATTGACATCGCGCCACAGCACATCGGCCGTGCCGTCGCCGTCGATGTCCTGCACCGACGCGACATCGACCGAAAGGCCCGGGTTGTAGCCGACCTGTCCGCCGCCGAGGAGCGACGCGCCGTCGAGGTACCAGCAGAAGAGCGCGCCGGTGTCCTTGTTGCGCAGGAAGAGATCGCCGTTGCCGTCGCCATTCACATCGGAGACGCCGCGACCTTCCCACTCGGGGTCGAGCAGCGAGCCGCCCGTGACGGGCGTGAAGCTCTGCAGCGCCGCGTTCTCGATGATCCACGCGTAGGTGAGGCGCGAGCTCGGGTAGCGGAAGAGCAGGTCGCAGTCGCCGTCGCCGTCGATGTCGCCGGCGCCGAGGAAGGTGCTGTCGACCGAGTTGCCGATCAGGCCGCCACCCGTGAGGGTGCTGCCCGCCAGTCGCCAGCAGTAGATCTTCTTGTCGTTGTCGTCGATCCAGATGATGTCGTCGTCGGTGTCGCCGTCGACATCGCCGATCGCGAGCACTCTGATGTTCGCCGGCAGCGCGTAGCCGGTCTCGCCGAAGCTCGCGATGTTGAGGTCGTCCATGAGCCAGATGAACGACTGGCCCGTGGTCGCGTTGCGGATCAGGAAATCAGGCTGCTGGTCGCCGTCGAAGTCGCCCTGCGCAACCGGCGCCCAGCCGGTCGCGACGGTGGTCTCGACCTGGCCGAGGTCGAGGATCGTGTTGCCGTCGAGGTAGCGGTGCGTGACACGGCGGGTCGAGGTGTTGAAGACGGAGAGATCCGCGAAGCTGTCGCGGTTCTGGTCGCCCTTGGTGAACGCCTCGCAGGTGTCGGGGATGCCGTTGCCGTTGTCATCGGCGACATCGCCGCTCGCGACCTCGCACGCGTCCGGCGTGCCGTTGTTGTTGCAGTCGGCGATGTCCGAACGGAAGCTCACCGAGAAGTTGGCGAAGCTGGTCGGGCACTCGATGGTGCTCACGAACGAGCTGGCGCGGAGGCGGAAGACCGCGTTGCCGTTGTCGTCGAGCAGGTCGAGGTAGTCCTGCACGGGGATCAGAACCTTCGCCTTCTGCGAGGTGCTGGTGCAGTCGATGCCGCCGACATTGAAGATGTAGTCGACGACCTGGTCGTTGACCGAGAGGATCAGGTACTCGAGGCTCGAGCCGAGGTCGGCCCTGACCTCGATGTTGACCTCGACGGGCAGGATCGGCGTCGGGCTGTCGCTGATGGTGAGGGTGACGGTGCTCGCCGAGCCGAACGGCGCGACCTGGGTCGCGGCTTCGTTGATGAACTCATCGATGCAGCTGTCGAGCGCGCCGTCGCCGGTGCAGTCGAGATCGGGGTCGTCGCGGATCTCGAGTTCGTCGGGCGTGCCGTCGGTGTCGCAGTCGGTTGGATCGGCCTCGATCGCGAGCGCGTGGCTTTCGCCGCACGCGAGGAACGACGCCGGATCCAGCGTCGCGGGGATGGTGGTCTGGCCATCGGTGTTGTCGCC
>CAIXEV010000041.1 GCA_903918555.1 uncultured bacterium
CGCCACCGCGCGGACCGCGCGTGCCATCGGGGCGACCACCGCGCGGGCGGCCTTCGCCGCCACCGGCCGGCGCGCCTTCCGCAGCAGCGGGCGGCGTCGCGTTCATCGCCGGCGGACGACCGCCGCCGAAGCCGGGCGCGCTTGCGTTCGCGAGTTCGAACACGCTCGCGTCGAGCTTCTTCGCGATCTCGAACGACTTTGGCTCGCGCAGAAGCACTTCGTCGCCCGCCTGAACGCCCTTGGTGATCTCGATCTGCAGCTCGCTCGCGCGGCCGAGCTCGACCTGACGCTGCTCGAAGCCGCCGCCGCCCTCGACATAGACGAACGCGACGGGACCCTGGCGGAAGATCGCCTGCACGGGAATGTTCACGGCGTCGTCGACGCGGCCGAGCAGGACCTCGGCCTTGCAGCGCATCGCAGGCTTGAGCCCGAGCGCGGGATCGGTGTCGAGCGCGGCCTTCACGGTGTATTCGCGGCGATTCGGATCGCGCCAGCCGCCCGCGGCGGCGAGCACGCTCACGCCCGTCACCTCGCCGCCGATCGGCTGGTTCGGCATCGCATCGCTGAACACGGTCACGCGCTGGCCCGGCTTGATGCGGCCCGAGAGCGCCTCGCTCACCTTCAGGTTCGCGACCATGCGCGTGGTGTCGGGCAGCAGGATCACGAGTTCGTTCGGACGAAGCTCGGTGCCGACCTGCGGCGGCTGGGCATCGCCGCCGCCACGGCCGCCGTTCGAGCTGTCGATGCTGGTGGCGTAGACGATGAGGCCGTCGATCGGCGCGGCGAGCGTGGTGTTCGCAAGCTGCGTCTCGAGGTTCTCGAGCCGCTCCTTCGCGCTCTGCAGCTGGAAGTTGGCGCTGTCGACATCGGCCTGCGCCTTCACGAGCTCGGCGTTGAACTTCTCCTCGACGCGCCGACGCGTGGCCTGCGCCTGCTCGAGGTCGGACTTCGTCTTCGCCTCGTCCTGGAAGTAGGTGTACTTCTCGTAGACCTCGAGGTCGAGCGCGGCCTGCTTGACCTTGGCCTCGGCCTCGATCATCGCGATGCGGTCCTTCTCGTACTCGTCCTTCGCGATGAAGCGCTGCTCGACGAGCTTCGCGCTCTCCTCGAAGCGGCCCTTGAGGCGGTCGAAGTTGATCCCGGCGGTCTCCTTCGCAAGCGCAAGCGACTGGCGCTTGTTGATGACCTCGCCGCGCTGCCAGCCTTCGAGCGCGAGCTGCGCGATGCGCACGGCGACATCGGCCTTGTCGAGCTCGCTCTGCTTCTCGCCCTGCTTGATCGCAAGCGCCTGCTGCGCCGCGATCGCCGCGCTGTTCGTGGTGTTCACCTTGTCGGTGGCGTCCTTGATCTTGTCGAGGATCTCCTCCTGCGCGAGCCGCACGAGGATGTCGCCCTTCGAGACGCGGGTGCCCTCGGGCACGATCTCGGTGATGACGGCGCGCGTCTCGAGCTTGTTGCGGATCTCGACCTGCTGCATCGCCGCGAGCTCTCCGCTCACCGGCAGCACCATGTCGAACGAACCCTTCTCGACGGTGTGGAGGTCGCGCGCCGCGATGGTGGTCGCGTCGGTGCTGGAGCCGTTGTTGCCACAGCCGAGCGGAACCGCCGCGAGCGCGAGAACACAGCTGGTCGCGAGAATCCTGGTGGTGATGCGTGGCATGGTCGTCATGGTCCTTCCGATCGTTCGCGCGTCACGGGCGCTGGTCAATGAGGCCGGGTCCGGCCTCCTCGAGAATCTCCATTCCGGGCAGCGGGATGAACTTGCCGTCCG
>CAIXEV010000042.1 GCA_903918555.1 uncultured bacterium
CCCCGCACGCATACGCCCCTTCACGATCGCGAGGTAGGTCTTGTCGACGGTGCGAGCCTCGAACTGCGCGCGGACCGCGTCGTACGCCTCCGGGTCGAGCGCACACGCGACGCAGCCGCTGGTCTGCCGGTCGAGGCGGTGCAGGAGTCCGTAGTCGCGGCGCTCGCCGAGCTGCAGCAGCTTCCCGCCATAGCGGGCGACCAACGCGTTTAGGAGCGTGTCGTTCCCATGAGAGCGGCCAGGTTCGGTGACGAGACCGGGCGCCTTGTTGGCCACGACCACGCGACCGTCCTCATGAACGACCTCGAGCCGGATCCGCTGGTTGGGCGCTGGTTGTGGCACGCCCGCACTCTACCGCTCCGCCCGCCAAGCGGTACGATCGCGCCATGCGCAACCTCGGAGTGAACTCGCGTCTCAAGCCCTTCGGCGCCACGATCTTCGCCGAGATGACCGCGCTTGCGGTCAAGCACGGAGCCGTGAACCTCGGACAGGGGGCGCCCGATTTCGACGGCCCCGAGTTCCTCAAGGAATCCGCGATCAAGGCGATTCGCGACGGCCGCGGACAGTATGCGCGCATGACAGGGCTCCCCGAGCTCACGAAGGCGATCACCGACCGCTTCGCGAGGACGAGCGGACTCGCGTGCGATCCCGAGCGCGATGTCGTCGTCACCTGCGGCGCGACCGAGGCGATCCTCGACTGCATGCTCGGCCTGCTCGAGCCGGGCGACGAGGTCGTCCTGTTCGAGCCGTTCTACGACTCGTATGTCGCGAGCGTGGCGATGGCGGGGGGCGTCGCGAAGGTCGTCACCCTCGAGGCGCCGCACTTCCGCATCGACGAGGCCGCGCTGCGTGCGGCGATCACGCCGAAGACGCGCGTGATGCTCGTCAACAGCCCGCACAACCCGAGCGGCCACATCCTCGACGACGACGAGCGCGCCACGGTCGTGCGCATCGCCAACGAGTTCGATCTCGTCGTCATCAGCGACGAGGTCTACGAGGAGCTCTGGTACGAGACGAAGCACCGAACGCTCGCGACCGAACCGGGCATGCGGGAGCGGACGATCGTGCTCGGCAGCCTCGGAAAGAGCTTCAGCCTCACCGGCTGGAAGGTCGGCTGGGCGATCGCGCCCGCGCCGCTTGCGCAGGCCGTCCGCGCCGCGCACCAGTTCGCGTCGTTCTGCGCGCCCACGCCGCTCCAGGCGGCGGCCGCCACGGCGCTCTCTGCGCCCGACAGCTACTTCGAGGAGTTCCGCGCCGAGTATCGCGCGCGGCGCGATCTCATGGTCCGCGGGCTCCGCGCGTGCGGCTTCACCTGCGAGGTCCCGCAGGGCAGCTACTTCGCGCTTGCCGATCACTCCGCCTACGGGTTCGACGACGACTTTGCGTTCTGCCGGCATCTCGTCGAGCACGGCAAGGTCGCGGCGATCCCGCCGGGCGCCTTCTATCACAACAAGTCGAAGGCGAAGACCCTCGCTCGCTTCGCCTTCTGCAAGAAGCTCGAGACCATCACGGCTGCGCTCGACCGCCTCTCCGAGTATCGCGAGCGATACGGTTCGCGCGGATAAGCGGGGCCTGGATCCTGGAGGAAACGATGGCGCTGAGCTTTGAACCGACTCCGCTCTCGGCATGGATCGAGGCAGACCGACTCGACCGGGCGCTGCGCGTGCTCTCGGATCCCCGCCTTGCCGTTCGCGCGGTCGGCAGCGACGACGCGCGGACTCGCCGCGTGCTCGCGGATCGTTTCGCCGTCGATGCATTCGACGATCTCCGCCGCCTCGCGGTCGCGACCGACGGCGTGCTGTGGATCGACCGCAGCGCGCCCCTCGGCGAGCCCGAGCGCGAGATGCTCGGCGGCGAGGACATCGCGATCGTCGCCGGCGCAGGCACGCTCGAGTTCCTGCTCGCCGTGCCGCAGTGCGAGACGGCGCCGAGCTTTCGACGCATGTCGGCCGGTCGCACGCTGCTCGGCATCACGGAGGTGTTCGGCCGCGTCGAGGTTCTTCAGTCCACCGTCGCGGTTCCGGACGACTCGCATCTCGCCGAAGGCCTGCGGCTTGCGGCGGCGTCGGCGCTGGCGGTCCTCGGGCCCATCGATCAGGTGACCGCGCTCGGCGCGCGCGCGGGAACGATCACGGCGAGCGTGATCGGCGACCGCGGCTTCGGAACGATTGCCGTCGGCGTCGGCTGCGATGCGGTGAGCTTCACGCTGGTGGGCGAGGGCGGCATCGCGACGGTCACGCCGGGCGTCGTCGCGTGGCGTCGAAGGGACGGCGCATGGATCGACGACGCGGGTCCTGGCGGAGCTGGTGTTGCCGATTCGCGCACCGATCTCGATGGAGATGAGCCCGTCATCCAGACCATTCGCGAGGCCGCGCGGCCCAGCGCGGGCGCGCGGATCGCTGGCGACGCGAATCGCCGCATGCGGCTCCGCATCGCCGCGCTCGCCGACACGATCCGACTCTCCGCGCGAACCGGCCACAGCGAGAGCGTTGAGGCCATGCTCCGAAGCTTCGGGGTCGATCCGACGGATCTGCTGCCAACCGCGTAAGCGCCGCGTCGACGCGTGTTCGGCAGCGGGGCAACGACGAAGTGACAGCCGAAAAGTGACAACCGACGCGCCTCGGGGGCGCGTCGGTCGTGTCGTTCGTATCGAGGCGATCGGTCCGTGAGGACGGATCAGCCGTTGATCGACAGCACTTC
>CAIXEV010000043.1 GCA_903918555.1 uncultured bacterium
GGCCGGCGCGCGCGCGCCTGATCCTCGGCTTCGACATCCCGACCTCGCGCATGGTCGAGCTTCTCTCGACGCTTGGCTTCTCGCCGCGCGTCGAGCTCTCAGGCCCCGGCGGAGGCGAAGTGATCCACACGACGGCGCCCGCGCGCCGCGTCGATGTCGAGCGCGAGATCGACCTGATCGAGGAGATCTGCCGGCTCAACGGCCTCGACGCCGTCCCCGTGGCGGATTCGCTTCCGATCCGCGTCTCGCGCCAGAACCCCATCGAGCGCGGCACGCGCGCGGTGAAGGACCTGCTCGTCGGCATGGGCTTCGTCGAGACCGTCACGCACTCGCTCGTCGCGGAGAAGGCGGCGACCGCGTTCCTTCCGCGCGGCGCGACGCTGCTCAAGGTCGAGGACGAGCGCGCGGGCGGCGAGCCTGCGCTGCGGCCGAGCGTGGTCGCGAGCCTCCTGCGCGTCCGCCGCCACAACGAAGACCAGGGCGCGGCGCACCTGCGCCTCTTCGAGAGCGCGAGCGCGTTCCACTTCGGCGCGCACGGACACATCGAGCGAGCGACCATCGCGCTGCTCGCCGACGCGCCCGCCGAGGCGCGCGACTCGCAAGGCGCGTACCGCCTGATGCGCGGCGTGGTCGAACGCGTGCTGCAGCTCGTCGCCCCGCGCAGCGCGCGCGTCGAGTTCGCGCCGCAGGGCGCGGACGGCGCGGCGTGGCTGTCGGTCGGCGCACGCGTGCTCGTGAACGAGATCGATGTCGGCTGCGTCGGCATCGTCGACGCGCGCATCGCGAAGGCGCACGGGGTCGAGCGCCCCACCGCGGCCGCCGAACTCGAGCTCCGCGGGCTGCTTTCGGCATTCCCTCCGCAGAACGCAGCGGTCGACCTCCCCGCGTTCCCCGCCGCCGACCGCGACATCTCCGCGATCGTCGCGGAGACGGTGCGCTACGGCGACATCGAGCGCGAGATCCATTCGCTCAAGCTCGCGAACCTCGAGGAGATCGCGTTCGTCACGACCTTCCGCGGCAAGCAGATCGGCGAAGGCAAGAAGAGCGTGTCGCTGCGCCTGGTCTTCCGCAAGCACGACGGCACGATGACGAGCGAGGAGGCCGACGCATCGGTCGGCCGCGCGATCGTGCATCTGCGCGAGGCGCTTGGCGCCGAGGTGCGGTCGTGAGCATCGATCTTGCCTCGATGTCGGTCGGCGGCTACCTCGACGCGCTCGCCGCGGCGCAGCCCGTTCCGGGCGGCGGCGCGGTTGCGGGCGTGACGCTCGCGCAGGCGAACGCGCTTGGCTCGATGGTGGTCGGCTACGCGATCGGCAAGGCGAAGTTCGCGGCGCACGACGCGGCGCATCGCGCCGCGCACGAGACCTTCGAGCGCGGTCGGCGCGCAGCGATCGAGCTCGCGGCCGAGGACGCGAAGGCGTACGAGCACCTCAACCGGCTCTGGAAGCTGCCGAAGGGCGACCCTCTGCGCGCGGGCTTCGACGCCGCCGTGCTCGAGGCGATCCGCGCTCCCGAGGAGAGCCTTGCGCTTGCGAAGTCGACGCTCGACGCGCTCGCAGTCCTCGTCGGCACGACGAGCGCGAGCCTCGCGAGCGACCTGCGCATCGCGATCGACCTCGCCGCCGTCGGCGCACGCGCGGCGCAGGAGAATGTGCGCATCAACCTGCCGTCGGTCGCCGACGAACCGGCGCGCACCGAGATCTCCGCGCGCACCGAGGCGATGCTGTCCGCGTGCGAATCGACGGCACGCGAACTTTCCGCGCGGGCATAGCCGAGCGCGCAGCGCGAGCGCCGAACCACGGAAGTCGACAGCCAAAATGGGCGCCACTACTTCGAGTGGTGCGGAGTCGAGCTGCCCTGAATCAGCGTCAATCAGATACGAGAACGAAACCCCTACTGAAAGTAGTGGTACCCATTTTGGCTGTCGCCCCCCGCGTCAACGGCTCGCGCTTTGCGCTCGAACTCAGTGCTCGACGCGGTGCCCGAGGAACTCCGACACCTCCGCGACCTTCGTGGCCACGGTCGCCTCGTCGCGCGCCTCGAGGTTGAGTCGCAGCAACGGCTCGGTGTTCGACATGCGGATGTTCGCCCACCAGTCGCCGGCGTCGATCGAGAGGCCGTCGAGCTCGTGGGTCTTCGCGCGCGGATACGCAGCCTTGAGACGCGCGAGCGAGCCGAGCTTGTCCTCGTTCTCGAAGTTGATCTCGCCCGACTGCACATACCGCTTGCACGGCGCGATCAGCTTCGACAGCGGCGCCTTCGCGCCCGCAAGCGCGCTCACCACCGCCGCGAACGCGCGCGCGCCCGAGTCGGTGTTCCACATGTCGGCGAAGTAGAAGTGTCCCGAGAGCTCGCCGCCGATCGAGCCGCGCGACTCCGCGAGCCTTGCCTTCATGAAGACATGGCCGACCTTGCTCTCGACGGGCACGCCGCCGTTCTCGCGGATGATCTCCGCGACGCTGCGCGAGCTGCGCAGGTCGAACACCACCGCGGAGCCGGGCGCGCGCTTGAGCGCGTCGGCGACCAGCCAGCCGAGCAGCAGGTCGCAGCCGATCGGAGCGCCCTTCTCGTCGAGCACGATGCAGCGGTCGGCGTCGCCGTCGAAGCAGAAACCAGCGTCGAAACCGCCCTTCGCCATCACGGCCTGGAGATCGCGCAGGTTGGCGGCGACGAGCGGATTCGGCTCGTGCACGAACTCGCCCTTCGAGTTGTCGAAGTAGAGCGGCTCGATCGCGAGACCCTTGATGCCGTCGAAGACCTTCGGCACCATCGTGCCGGCCATGCCGTTCGACGCGTCGATGGCGATCTTCAGCGTGCGCTCGCCCGAAAGGACGCGCGGATCGATGAACGAGCGCAGGTGCTCGCGATACGCGCTCCAAAGGTCGCGCGATTCCTCGTGACCGCCGCGCTGGCCTGCGGGCAGCTTGGCCTTCTCGCGCTCGACCATCGCCGCGAGCCGCTGGATCTCCGCGAGGCCGGTGTCCTGCCCGACCGGCTTCGCGTGCCGCTTCGAGATCTTGAAGCCGTTGTAGTTCGCCGGATTGTGCGACGCCGTCACCTGCACGCCGCCCGCGCAGCCGAGGTGGTTGATCGCGAAGTAGACGAACGGCGTGTCGACGAGGCCGAGGTCGATCACGCTCGCGCCGGCGTCGCGCATGCCCTGCTTCAGCTCCTTCGCGAGCGAGGGCGAGCTCTTGCGCATGTCGCGCCCGACGCAGATCGTCCGCGACATCGGGTCGATGGCGCCGGCGTCGGCCGCGTCCTTGAGGAGGTACTGCGCGGTGGCGTAGCCGACCTGCCAGGCGATGCCCTCGTCGAGGGGCTTCGGGTAGGTGGCGCGGATGTCGTAGGCCTTGAAGACTTTGGCGAGCATGAGACGCTTTCTATCGGACGCTGCCCGCCGTGTGGGCGAGGAAATCGACCTCCGTGTGAAGATTGACCATCCACCCAAACCTGCCGTTTCAGGCCTCCAAACGGCTCGCCGATTTCGGTACACTCTTCGATCCTCGACGCCCCGGCGGCGAGGGATCCCGCGCGGCGAGCGTTCGCCGGCGGAACCAGGCGGCGAGCGTGGCGGCGCCGACCTTCTCTGATCGCGACTCGGGACAGCCCGAGCGCACCCCACAAGCGCCCTAGGACGGGCGGGTCGCCACCCCGCAGCGTCGGTGTCGCTGGAGAGCAAACATGGCTTCTCTTGTTCAGGAACTCATCGAGGCAGGCATTCACTTCGGGCAGCGCCGCAGCAACTGGAACCCGAAGATGGCGCCGTACATCCACGGCATTCGCAACCAGATCCACATCGTGGATGTGCGCGAGTCGATCAAGGGCCTGCTCCTCGCCAAGCGCTTCGTCGAGAAGACCGTCGGCGATGGCAAGGATGTCTGCTTCGTCGGCACCAAGCGCCAGTCGCGCGGCCCCATCGAGCAGTACGCCGCCGAAGTCGGCATGCCGTTCGTGACCGAGCGTTGGCTCGGTGGCACGCTCACCAACTTCCGCACCATCCGCGAGCGTCTCAAGCGCCTCGATGAGCTCGACCGTCTCGTCGAGACCGGCGAGATGAAGAACTACTCGAAGAAGATGGAATCGCAGCTGATGCGCGAGCGCAAGAAGATCCAGCGCAACCTCGGCGGCGTCCGCACGATGACCAAGCTCCCCGCTGCGCTCATCGTGGTCGACACCAACCGCGAGAAGAACGCGCTCCTCGAGGCTCGCTCGCTCGGCATCCCGACCGTGTGCCTCGTCGACACCGACGGCGACCCCGATCTCGTCGACATCCCGATCCCGGGCAACGACGACTCGATGCGCACCATCGACATCGTCATCCGCGAGCTCTGCGACTCGGTGAAGAAGGGCAAGGAAGGCCGTTCGACCTCGGCGGGCGAGAGCCCCGTCGGCGAGGGTCGCGACGGTGGCCGTGGCGAAGGTCGCGGCGAAGGTCGCGGCGATGGCGCCCCCGCACGCCGCCGCTCGACTCGCGCGAAGTTCCGTGCTGACGACGGCGCCCCCGTCGCCACCACCGAGCCGACCGAAGGCGCCTGAGCGTCTTCCGAAACCTGAGTGCGATTTCCACACCCGTGAACGCCCCGCCTTGCGCGCGGGCGCCTAGAAAGAGATTCCCATGAGCACGATCAATATCAGCCCCAAGGATGTCATGAAGCTCCGCGACCGCACCGGTCTCGGCATGGGCGACTGCAAGAACGCCCTCGTCGAGGCGAAGGGCGACATGGATGCCGCTGAGAAGCTCATCCGTGAGAAGATGAAGGGCAAGATGGACGCCCGCACCGACCGCGCCGCTGGCGAGGGTTGCGTGTCGATCGCGATGGGCGGCGGCAAGGCCGTCATCGTCGAGATCCGTTCGGAGACCGACTTCACCGCCCGCAACGACGAGTTCCGCGCCATGGCGGCCGATGTCGCCAAGTTGGCGCTCGGCCACGGCGCCGGAGCGGTGACCGCCGACAAGGCGATCATCGACCGCGTCGATGTGGTGCGTCTCAAGACCGGCGAGAACATCTCGTTCTCGCGCGGCGAGGTCCTCTCGGGCGGTTCGTTCGCGAGCTATGTCCACCACGACGGCAAGCTCGGCGTCGTCCTCCAGTATGAAGGCGGCGAGATGCCGGCCGACATCGGCACGGGGATCTGCCAGCACATCGCGGCGATCGTGCCCACGCCGTCGGCGATCGATTCGTCGGGTCTCGACCCGGCCGTCGTCGCCGCCAAGCGCGCCGAAGCCGTCGCCGAGGCGCAGGCCTCGGGCAAGCCGGCCCAGATCGCCGAGAAGATGGCGGAAGGCAAGCTCCGCAAGTTCTTCGAGGAGGTCACCCTCCTCGGCCAGCCGTATGTCCGCGACGACAAGATGCAGGTCGGCCAGGTCGTGCCGAAGGGCGTCAAGCTCGTCAAGTTCGTGCGCGTGCGGCTTGGACAGGACTGAATTTGGGCGGTCGCCGCTGCGGCGGCTCCCTCTGGCGTGAATGGAGATTCGAACCGCCCCGCTTTGCGGGGCGGTTCTTCTTTTACCCCTGGTCGCCGCTGCGGCGGCTCCC
>CAIXEV010000044.1 GCA_903918555.1 uncultured bacterium
CCGAGCCGGTCGGACATGCCCCACTGGAGGATCATGGCGCGCGCATACTGCGTGGCCATCTTGATGTCCATGGAGGCGCCTGAACTCGTGTCGGAGGTCTTCTTCTCCTCGGCGATGCGGCCGCCGCAGAGGACCCGCAGCGTCGCGACCACATGCTTGCGGCCGAAGCCGTAGCGGTCCTTCTCGGGGAGCGAGAAGGTCGCGCCCATGGCCTGCCCGCGCGGGATGATCGTCACCTTGTGCAGCGGATCGGCGTGCTCGAGGAGCACCTGAAGGACGGCGTGGCCCGCCTCGTGGTAGGCGGTGGCGACGCGTTCCTGCTGCTCGATCTTGCGGCTCTTGTTGGCGCGGCCCCAGCGGACCTTGTCGCGCGCCTCCTCGAGATCCGCGAGCTCGACGAAGTCCTTGTCGGCCATCGTGGCGATGATCGCGGCCTCGTTGATGAGCGCGGCGAGATCGGCACCCGAGAACATCGGCGTGCCGCGCGCGACCGTCTCGAGGTCGACATCGGGGGCGAGCTTCACCTTCTTGGCGTGGACCGCGAGGATCTGGCGGCGGCCGACGAGGTCTGGGAGGTTGACGGCGACCTGACGGTCGAAGCGGCCGGGCCGCGTCAGCGCGGGGTCGAGCACATCGGGGCGGTTCGTCGACGCGATCACGATCACCTGGGTGTTGGCGTCGAAGCCGTCCATCTCCACGAGGATCGCGTTGAGCGTCTGCTCGCGCTCGTCATGCCCGCCCGAGCTGAATCCGCCGCCGCGGCGACGGCCGACGGCGTCGATCTCGTCGAGGAAGATGATGCACGGCGAGTTCTCCTTCGCCTGCTTGAAGAGGTCGCGCACGCGGCTTGCGCCGACGCCCACGAACATCTCGACGAAGTCGGAGCCCGAGATCGAGAAGAAGGGGACATCGGCTTCGCCGGCGATCGCCTTGGCGAGCAGCGTCTTGCCGCAGCCCGGGGGGCCCGAGAGCAGCACGCCGCGTGGGATGCGGCCGCCGAGACGCGAGAACCGCTTGGGGTTCTTCAGGAACTCGACGATCTCCTGCACTTCTTCCTTCGCTTCGTCGACGCCCGCGACATCGCCGAAGGTGACCTTGACCTGGTCCTTCGTCTGCATGCGGTGCCGGCTCTTGCCGAAGCTGCCGAGCATGCCGCCCGGTCCGCCGCCGGCGCCGCGCATCGAGCGCGCGATGAACCAGATCACGCCGATGATGAGGATGACGGGCAGAAGGTTGGCGATGATGATCGGCCAGTACGACGGCTCGACGACCTTGAAGTCGTAGCCGGCGGCCTCGATGTCCTTGCGGTAGTAGTCCTGATCGGGGATGACGACGACGAAGACGGGCTGCGCGCCCTTCTCGGAGGACCAGCCCGGCGTGTTGGGCTTGACCTTCGCTGTGACGCGGCTTCCCTCGATGACGATCGACTCGGGCTCGACGCTCTTCGCCTTCACGAGGTTGACGAAGTCGCTCCACTTGACTTCCTTCTGTCCGCCGAAGGGCGAGCTGAAGGCCATGATGAGGAGCGCGATGATGAAGGCCGCGAGGACCCAGCCGAAGACCTGTCGACCGCCGCGGTTCGGCGGGATTGGCGGGGGGCCGCCCTGCTGATTTCCGCCCTGTTGGTTGCCACCATTGCGGTTGCCGCCATCGGAGTCGGACATCTCGACGCGGAGGTCGCTGCGGCGGATGAGGGAGTTGGTCTGGCTTGGCGTCTCGTGCATGCTTGGTCGTTTCTGCCGCGAAGGGCTGGCCATTCTAGTCACTGGATCGCGCGCGGCTCCGGATCGGGCACGCTCCTCCGCCGATTCATTGGTCGGCAATCCCAACGGTCGTGCGTGACCAGAACTCCCCGGGTTCGAAGGAATTTCGGGCGAACGCCGAAACGGGTTTCATCCGAAGGCTTTCATCCAACGGGTTTCATCCAAAGCCGTCGGGCGCTACCAATTCGACTGCATCGCCCCGACGAGGTCGCGCGCAAGCGACTCGACCGCCGCAAAACGGCCGAGTTCCATCGGCTCGCGCGCGGGGTAGGACGGTACGAAGAGTGCGGTGGACTCGACGCCCTCGCGGGCGACGATGCGCTCGCCGCTGCGGAGGTCGACCCACTCGAAGTCGACTCGCATTCGAACCATCATTTCGTTGGCAAGGCCCGTGGTCGGGTCCTTCGAGAGCTCGACGAGATCGATCGAGGTGATGGTGCCGCGGAGGATCGTGTCTGCAGCGACCTCGGACATCACCTTGTACGGCGTGGAGCGCTCGACTTCGGTCACGAGGGCGTGGGCGAGATCGGTCTCGAAGTTCCGCATGTAGCTCTGGTTGCGGAAGATCGGCAGCGCGACGCTTCGGTACTTGGCCGGAAAGGGGCTCGTCGCCGCGTAGCCTTGCGCCGGCGTCGAAGCGCAGCCGCCCGAAAGCGCGCCTGACGACAGCATGGCGAGCGCGCCCGCCGCGGTCGCGAGAGACTTCGCGCCAACGCTCGTTCGACGAGGCATCACTTCGCGGTCTCCTTCGGCGCGCTCGCAGCATCGGGTTGCGGCGCGGGATCGCTGGGAGGCGGGGGAATCGAAGCAGATGGAATTGTTTCCGCCGCTGGCATCTGGTCCCATTCGACCTTGAGCAGCGCCTTGCGAATGGCGCGGTAGTCGGGCGCGTTCTTGACGACGCTCTCGGGAACCTGCTTGAGGACATCGGGGACGATTCGCAGCGCCTCGAGCGTCGCGATCGAGGTCGGATGGCGCTGCACGAGCCGCCGGATCGACTGCTCGGCCGAGATCGGATCGTTCACCTCGAGGTACCACGATGCGGTCGACAGGAACTTGGCGGCCTCGGATTCCTCGATGCGGCTGAGGATCGCGGCCGCGCCGACCTGCTGCGCGAGCCCCGGCTGAAGCGCCTGCAGGGAGCGCAGCTTGGCGCGCGCCTCGAGCAGGCCGCTCGCGTCGTACTCGGGGCCGCGGAAGCCGGCGATGTACGCGTAGATCAGCCTCAGGCGCGCCTTGTTGATCTGGGCGCTGCGTGGATAGTTCTCGATGAAGAGGCGGTACGACTCCGCCGCCATCATCATCTCGCGGCGGTTGAAGTAGTAGTCGGACAGCTCCATGCCCGCGCGCTCGGCGAGTTCGCTTCCCGGAAGGCGCTCCTGGATGCGGATGAGGAGTTCCTGCGCCTCCTCGCTCGCGTCGAGGATGCGGACGGTTCCGAACAGGCGCTTCTTGAGGCCCTTCGCGTACGAAGTGGCGATCTCGAGCTCGCGCTCGAGCGTGGGAATGAAGACATCGGTGCCCGCGTAGCGGCGCGCGATCTCCTCGTAGTCGAAGAGCGCCTCGTACTCGTCGCCTTCGGCAAGCGTCGCGTCGCCGCGGATGAGGAGCGCGTCGGCCCGGTAGCGCGAGAGCGGGTAGCGCTCGATGAAGGCGTTCGCGAGGTTCTTGGCGCGCGAGGCCTCGCCG
>CAIXEV010000045.1 GCA_903918555.1 uncultured bacterium
CTCGATCAGCTAGATTCCTCCCGTCCGCCAGCGTCTGGCGGGCGGGAGGTTTTTCTTGGGCGAGCAGCAGCATGTGGAAGTCACCGGCGGCGTGAGCGGCTGGGCGAACGGAGTGGTGTCGTCGCGTCGGTTCCAGGGCGCCGTGCTCGGCTCGATCGTGCTCGGCGGAGTCATCGTCGGGCTCGAGACGATCCCGGCCGTGCACGACGCGGTCGGCCCGCTCCTGCGCGCGATCGACATGGCGATCATCGCGATCTTCGTGATCGAGGCGGCGCTCAAGATCACCGCCGCCGGCGCGAAGCCGATGCGCTACTTCGGCGACCCGTGGAACCTCTTCGACTTCGCGATCACGATCGTCTGCGTGCTGCCGCTCGATGGACAGTTCGCGCAGGTGCTGCGCCTCGCGCGCGTGGCGCGGAGCCTGCGCCTCATCAAGGCGCTGCCGCGGCTCCAGCTGATCGTGGGCGCGCTTCTCCGCAGCCTGCCGAGCTTCGGCTGGATCACGCTGCTCCTCTTCATCCTGCTCTATGTCTACAGCGTCATGGGCGTCGCGCTCTTCGGGCGGAACGACCCCGAGCGCTTCGGCACGCTCTGGTCGAGCATGCTGACGATGTTCGGCATCCTCACGCTCGAGGGCTGGGTCGACATCATGCGCGACCAGATGGGTGGCATTCCGCCGGCCGACGGCGGGGAAGCCCTGCATCGCGCGCCGATCGCCGCGCCGGTCTTCTTCGTGTCGTTCATCCTGTCGGGCACGATGGTGTTCCTCAACCTGCTCGTCGGCGTGATCGTGAACAGCCTCAGCGAAGGCGCTGCGGAAGCCGCCGAGGAATCTGCGAAGGAATCCGCGAAGGAATCCGCGAAGGATGCGAAGCAGGCGAGGCGATCGCCGCTTCCATCGATGGAGGCCGTCGATGGCCCGCACCAGACGACCATCGCGGAGCGTCTCGAGCGGCTCGAGGTGGCGCTCGACGCGACCCTCGCCGAGATCCGCTCGCTGCGCGAGAGCGCCCGCGGCCCGCGCTGAGATTTGACTCAGGTCGGGGAAGCTTCCGCCTCGTCAACGCGTGAACTCGACGCAAGACTTGATCCTCGAACATCCAAGGGGAGGTTCGACGGGAGCCGCTGTCACGCGCTCCTGTGGAGAAACCGCTTGCAATCGCGCAGGAATGCCCTGCGCCATGGGAGAGCCTTCATGACCCGTTCCTCGCGTCTTGTCCTTGCCTACGCCGCCGTCACGGCAGCGTCCGCCCTCGCACTTCTCGCAGGATGCGAGACCGCCAAGCCCGCTGAGCCGCGCGAGGTTGCGCGCGGCGACGAGCGCTACTTCCCGACCGGCGACCGCGCCACGAGCTCGGTGCTGCTCCGTCAGTTCTCGCCGCGCGAGATCCGCGTCGGCCAGGAGTACGACAGCACGATCGAGGTCGTCAACCTCACGAACGGCGCGCTGCGCAACGTGTCGGTCAACCTCGAGAGCCTCGCCAACACGCAGTACATCAGCGCGACGCCCGCCGCGACGCGCTCCGATGCGGGCGACCTGACCTGGCTCGTCGCCGAGATCCCCGCAGCGGGCACGCGCCAGATCAAGCTGCGCGCCAAGGCCGTTGCGCCCGGCGTCGCGTCGAGCTGCCTCACCGTCGGCTTCGCGAACATGCTGTGCGCGTCGTCGACCGTCGTGCAGCCGTCGCTCGTCCTCGAGAAGCGCGCGACGCCCGAGACCTGCGGCACCTGCGAGGAGATCAAGTTCACCTACCTCGTCAAGAACGCCGGCACCGGCACCGCCGAGGGCGTCGTCCTCAAGGACGCGCTGCCCGCCGGCCTCACCACGGCCGACGGCAAGTCGACGGTCGAGATCAGCGCGGGCGACCTCGCCGAGGGCGCCGAGAAGTCGTTCAACATCGCCGTGCAGGCGTCGAAGCGCGGCCGTTTCTCGTCGAGCGCGACGGCGACGAGCACCGCCGGCCTCTCGACGCGATCGTCCGATCCCGCGACCGTCGTCAAGCAGCCGGTCTTCGCGTTCAGCTGCGACGCCAACAACCGCGTGTTCCTCGGCCGTGACCTCGACTACCGCATCACCGTGCGCAACATCGGCGATTGCCCCGCCAACGGCGCCACGATCAAGGCGC
>CAIXEV010000046.1 GCA_903918555.1 uncultured bacterium
CGACGACCAACGGGATCGGCGGCGACGCGTTCGCGCTTGCGGTCTTCAACGGCGAAGTGGTGGGGCTGAACGCGTCGGGCCGTTCGCCCGCGCGGCAGCTGCGCGGCGCGTTCGACGGGCAGGCCGGCATGCCGGTGCGCGGATGGGCGCCGGTGACGGTGCCCGGTGCGGTGTCGGGCTGGGTCGCGCTGTGGAAGCGGCTGGGGCGGCTGCCGTTCGCGGACCTGCTCGAGCCGGCGATCCGCTTCGCGCGCGACGGCTACCTCGTCGCGCCGCGCACAGCGGATCTCTGGGCGCGCGCGTATCCCGCGCTCGCGCCGTTCGCGGAGTGGAAGCGCGTGTTCGCGCCGAACGGGCGCGCGCCGCGCGCGGCCGAGCGCATCGTGCTCGCCGACCACGCGCGCACGCTCGAGGAGATCGCGCGCAGCGAGGGCGCGTCGTTCTACACGGGGCCGCTCGCAAGGCGCATCGCCGACGCCGCGCGCGCCGACGGCGCGCTTCTCGATGAACGCGACCTCGCCGCGCACAAGGCCGAGTGGGTGACGCCGCTCGAGTCGCCGTTCGGCGCGTCGACGATGTGCGCGATTCCGCCGAACGGGCAGGGCATCGCCGCGCAGATCGCGCGCGGAATCCTCGAGGTTTCGCGGGCAAATCCGCGATTCGCCGACCTCTCGCCCGACTGCGCGGATTCCGTGCATCTCGCGGCCGAGGCGATGAAGATTGCGTTCCGAACCGTGCACCGCGAGGTCGGCGACCCGGCCGCGATGCGCGTGACGCCCGCGTCGCTTCTCGATCGCGCGGCGCTTGCGAAGCTCGCCGCCGAGATCGACCCGACGCGCGCGCAGGACTTCAACCACGGCCCGCCGAAGACGGGCGGCACGATCCTCCTCTGCACCGCCGATGCGGACGGCAACATGGTGTCGCTCATCCAGTCGAACTACCAGGGTTTCGGCTCGGGAATCGTGATTCCCGGCACGGGCATCGCGATGCACAACCGCGGCGCGTGCTTCACGCTCGAGCGCGGTCATGTGAACGAGTACGCGCCGGCGAAGCTGCCGTACCACACGATCATTCCGGGCCTTCTCGTCATGCGCGACGCGCCGTCGGGCAAGGCGCGGCCGCATGTCGCGTTCGGCTGCATGGGCGGCTACATGCAGCCGCAGGGGCAGCTGCAGATCGCGTCGCGGCTCGAAGACCACCGCGCGAATCCGCAGGCCGCGCTCGACGCGCCGCGCTGGCAGGTGAGCGACGGGCTCAAGCTCGATGTCGAGCCCGGGTTCCCTGCCGAGACGCTCGCCGAGCTGCGCCGCCGCGGCCACGAGGTGAAGGTCGCGGGCGAGAAATCGATCAGTTTCGGCCGCGCGCAGTGCATTCGGCGCGTCGCGGACGGCTACATCGCCGCGAGCGATTGCCGCGGCGACGCGCAGGCCGTGGTGGCGTAAGCGTTACACTGCCGGTTCGAAACGGAGCCCCTCATGATCGTGAAGTCACTCGTTCTCGTCGTTCTCGCAGGCCTGCCGCTCCTCGCGACGCTTCAGAATGCGCCGTTGAACGAGACGAAGAAGGATGCGCCGCCGAAGCCGGCCGTGCCCCCGATCTCCGCGAGCAGCAACTTCACGCACGATGGCAAGCCGCTCCAGCTCGGCGAGAAGGTCGAGCTCTTCAACGGCAAGGACACGACCGGCTGGAAGGCGTTCGTGCCCGATCTCGCGAAGGACAGCAAGGATCCGCTGTCGGTGTGGAGCGTGAAGGACGGCGTGCTCCAGTGCGCGGGCCGGCCGATCGGCTACATCCAGACCGAGGCGCTCTACGACAACTATGTGCTCGAGCTCGAGTGGCGCTTCGACCCCGCGAAGGGCCCGGGCAACTCGGGCGTGCTGCTCCGCACGATCGGCGACGACACCGTGTGGCCGAAGTCGATGGAGGCGCAGCTTCACTCGAGGAACGCCGGCGATTTCTGGAACATCGGCGAGTACAAGGCGACGGTCGACGCGTCGCGCACCGATGGCCGTCACACCGTCAAGATGAAGGACACGAACGAGAAGCCGCTCGGCGAGTGGAACAAGTACCGCATCGTCGTGAACGGCGGCACGATCGAGCTCTGGGTGAACGGGCTCCTCCAGAACATCGCGACCGGCGTCGAGGTGAACAAGGGCCGCATCGCGCTCCAGAGCGAGGGCGCGTACATCGAGTTCAAGAACATCATTCTGCGGCCGATTCAGAATTGAAGCCTGAAGACGCACACGGTTCCCCGGGCGCGCCTCGCGACTCGCGCGGCATCGGCACGCGGCTCGCGCACACCGCGCGTGATCCGGCCGCGAACCGCGGGTTTGTCAATACGCCGATTCATCGCGGGTCGACCGTCCTCTTCAAGACGCTCGACGAGCTTGAGGCGGCGATGACGGCGAACACGCGCACGGGGCCGTACACCTACGGGCTCATCGGCAACCCGAACTCGCGCGAGCTCGAGCGCATGCTCGCGTCGCTCGATGGCGCGGCGGGTGCGGTCGTCGTCGAGAGCGGGCTCGCCGCGGTGTCGGTCGCGCTCTTCTCCGCGCTCGTCGCGGGCGATCACCTTCTGATGACCGACTCGTGCTACGGCCCGACGCGGTACCTGTGCACGCAGGTGCTTGCGAAGCTCGGCGTCGAGACGACCTTCTATGACCCGCGCGCGGGCGCGGCCATCGAGTCGCTCATCCGGCCGAACACGCGCGTCGTGTTCATGGAGTCGCCGGGGTCGCTCACCTTCGAGATCCAGGATGTGCCCGCGATCGCGCGCATCTGCCGCGCGCGCGGCATCATCTCGATCATCGACAGCACCTGGGCCACGCCGCTCTTCTTCCGTCCGATCGAGCACGGCGTCGACCTCGTGATCCACGCGCTCACGAAGTACCAGTCGGGAAACAGCGACATCCTGCTCGGCGCCGTCACCTGCGCCGACGATGCGTGGTGGAAGCGCGTGAAGACGGCGGCCGAGGCGCACGGGCACTATGCGCATCCCGACGACTGCATGACATGCCTGCGCGGGATGCGCTCGCTTGAGGTGCGCGTCGCGCGTCATCAGGAGAGCGCGCTCGAGGTCGCGCGGTGGCTCGAGTCGCGCGCGGAGGTCGTGCGCGTGCTGCACCCCGCGCTTCCGTCGCACGCCGATCACGCGCTGTGGAGGCTCGATTTCACGGGTTCGACGGGGCTGTTCGGCTGCGTGCTGCGGGCGCACCCGAAGGGCCGCGCGCATACGAAGGCGTTCCTCGAGGGCCTGCGCTACTTCGGCATGGGTTTCTCTTGGGGCGGGTTCGAGAGCCTCATCGTCGCGAGCGACATCCGCGGCTGGCGCATCGCGCCGGCGTTTGCCGACGCGGCGTCGAACGAAGGCACGCTGTTGCGGCTGAGCATCGGGCTTGAGGACCCGCGCGATCTGATCGCGGATCTGGCGCAGGCGCTTGAGGGCGCGGCGCGGGCCTAGGTGTCGGCTGTGCGCGCGTTCGTGGTGCGGCTGATGCGCATCAATGGTTTCTCACGGAGGCACGGAGAGCAGGGGAAGGCGTGCGCTGTCTGCGTGGATGGGGAGGAGGAGGCAGGAAGATGGGGAACGGGGAGGAGCGCGCGCGGGGCTTGAGGGGCGGATGAGGAACGGTCCTCGTCCTCTTCCGCGCGCGCCGCGATCCGATTGAAAGACTTGGTCTCCGTGAGCTCCGTGCCTCCGTGAGAGACCTCTCTTGTTTGGCGGCGAAAATTCTTCGTGGAAATGCGTCGCAGTTCGCGATCGCGCCGAATCTGAAGTGTACACTTGGAGTTGTACAGTTCAGGAGTCGAACCTATGGCGGCAAAGAAGCGGGCGAAACAGCAGAAAGCACGGGCGAAGTCGGGGTCCACGTCGGGGTCCACGTCGGGGTCCACGTCGGGGCGTGACGGGGCGAAGTTGAAGTCCGCGGCGCGACCGAAGCAGAAGCCGAAGTCGGGTGCGAAGCGCGAGCGCCCGTCGAAGGCGGACATCCCCGACGGCGCGCGGGCTTTGCCGCTGGCGGCGTTGCGCTCGGCGCTCGGCACGGAGGTCGACCGCGTGCGGCGGCACGGCGGCTACACGCTCATCCTTCGGCGCGGCAAGCCGGTGGCGGCGGTGATTCCGTTCGAGGAGTTCAGGAGGTACCGGATGACAGGGCGATTTGAGGAACACGAGCGGGCGGAGCGTGGCGCACAGCTGATCGCAGACATTCGGCGCGTGCGTGAGGCGATCGCGAAGCAGTGGAGGGAAAAGGGTCGTCCTCCCGACGCGGATCTCACAGCGGCGGAGTTCATCAACAAGCTCCGTGACGAGCGGACCCAGCAGATCCTCGACGCTTCGAGCGGAAGGCAGTCGGAAGATCGGTCAGAACACGATGATCAATCAGGAGGTAGAGGATGATCGCAGTTGGGGAAAGGACTGGAGCTTGTGCTCCGACACGGAGCGTGCTCGATGCGTCCGTTGCAGCTCGCTGGTTCATCCCAGAGCAAGCGACGGAAACGACGGAGATGCTTCTCGACCTGGTCCGTCGCGCGGATGGAGATCCGCTCGCGCCAGCACCGTTCATTGTGCCGGAGGTGTTCTTTGCAGAGGTGATGTCGGCGGTTACCAAGCAGTGTCGAGGAGCCGCTCTCCTCAGGTCCTGTGCTACGACGGTCGCTCACCTACCGATTGACCGCGTTCCGTGGGCGCGTACACCCATCGATCGGTACCTCGAGTTGTTGGGCCAACGGGTCGGGGCCTACGACGCGATCTATGCAGCGATCGCCGTCGAGGAGGGACTTCCGCTGATCACCGCGGACGCGGGGCTGGCCCGCGCGCTCCGTGAGCCTCCGTGGGTGGTGTTGGTCGAGTAGGGGTGGGCTGGCGAGAACTACTCGGACGCTCGGACGGTCGGCGGCGGTGCGCAATGCACTTGCGGGGGGCAAACACACGCCCTGGCGAGCGATCCGAACGCGGCAGGGGTACGGGGGGCGCTGCTACACTCATCGACCGCGACGGGATTCCGTCGGAAGGCGGTGTTTCGGGGCGTTTCGCCTGTCGAAGACTGTCGGCCGATAGGCGTCACGCGTCGTCGGCATCAACTGGCTACGGCAGTCCTTTCTCGAGTCCACCATGCCCATCACCACCGCCTACGAAACCAAGATCGAACACATCTCGATTCTCGACGAGAAGGGCAACTTCGACGAGAAGCTCGGGAAGGGTCTGATCCCCGACGCCGACCTCGTCAAGCTGTACGAGGCGATGTCGTCGTGCCGCCAGCTCGACCAGGTCGCGTTCCGCCTGCAGCGCTCGGGACGCATGGGCACCTACCCGCAGAACATGGGCCAGGAGGCGACCAGCCTCGGCGCCGCGTATGTGCTGCGCAAGGACGACTGGATGGTCACCTGCTACCGCGAGAACTGCGGCCTCTTCTGGCGCGGCGTCCCGAAGGAAGCGATCCTCCTCCACTGGATGGGCGACGAGCGCGGCAACGCGATGCCGAAGCCGCACTGGGTCACGCCGATCTATGTGCCGCTCGGAACGCAGATGCTCCACGCGGCCGGCCTCACGATGGCGGCGCGCTACCAGGGCCTCGACCGCATCACCTGCACCTTCTTCGGCGACGGCGCCTCGAGCGAAGGCGACTTCCAC
>CAIXEV010000047.1 GCA_903918555.1 uncultured bacterium
CCGTGGTGGGAAGGTCCTTCGCGAGCGGCGTCGTGCACGCGACGAGGTTGAGGAGCGCGGTGGCGCCGAGGATCGCGCCGTGAGGAGTGTTCATGTGTTCGTCCAAATCGCTTGGTTTCGGGGCGGCGACGGGTTGGCTCGACGAGCCACTCGCGCGATGGATCGAGCGCAGCATAACTGCCGCCAGCCGCCTCTCGGAAAGCGCAAACGGAAACGGCCAAGGGCGGTCGGTCGCCTTGGTCGATCGGTCACGCGCGTTGCCGTCTCAGCCGGAGGATCAGGTATCCCGCGAACCCCATCCAGAGCGCGTTGGTCGTGACAAGCAGCCACATATGCAGGCTCGACAAGCCGTGCGCCGACGCGACGATCCCGCGCGCCTCGTCCTCCGAGAGCGTCGACTGGAAGGTCTCGAAGTTGGAGTCGTACATCCACACGCCCGCAAGCTCAAGGATGAGGAACCCGACGACCACCGCGGCGACCGCGAGGACGAGCAGCAGGATGTAGGCGATCGTGGGCTTCTGCATGGTGTTCGGACCCGGATCTGCGATGCCGTAGCGACCGGTCGGGGAGCAAGAAGGGCTTGGCGGTGAACGGGCGACTGGGAATCTGACGACGCGCAGTTGGAATCGGTGCGCCGCGCGGACTTCACCCGTCGCCGGCGACGGTACGCGCGATCGACGCACGGCGTCGGCGGGGACTCCGTCAGTAGGGCGGAGCGAGGCGCCGTGCGCCGTGGCAGAGGACGGCTGAGAGCAGCGTAAGGTTGCGCAGCGGGACCAGCGGCCAGACGAGCGTTGGAACCCGCTGCGGCGTCCGTTCGATTGCAGCAGCGCACGCGGCCGTCGCAACCGAGTTCATCCAGGATTCGGTTCGTGGCTGTGTCCACAGCGTTTCGAGCCAGTCCGGTGGGATGCCGTCACGCCCGACCGCTGCGCCGACGACACCGCCGGCGATCGCGGCGGTCGTGTCGGTATCGCCGCCGCACGCGATGCAACTCGTGACCGCGCGCCGAAGGTCCGTTGGCGACGAAAGCCATGCGTGCATCGCGATCGGCACGGTATGGACAATGAACCCCGAGACGCCACCCGACATGCCCGAGCGTGCCGCGAAGTCGGCGGTCGACTCGTTCGAAGTGACGCTTGCAAGCGCGCCGCGCAGCAGCGCGTCGAACTCCGCATCCGCGGGAATTCGCCAGGCGTCGATCGCCGCGGCGAACTCCGCCGGCGAAGCATGCGGATTCGTCGATGCGGTGCGCGCGGCGACCGCGGCGATGAGCGCGCCATCCAACGCGCGCCGATCGGTGTGGGTGAGCACGGTCGATGCCTCGACAAGCGCGCGCAGCAAGCCTGGATCGGCAATCGCCGCGCCGAGGATCGGCGCACGCATGGCGGGGCCGTTGCCTGCGGACCGAACACCGCTGCGCGTGGGTGGAACTCCCATCCAGAGTCTGAGCGCCGCGCGCGCCGTCGCCATGCCTGTGCCTGCCGGCAGGGCGGCGATCCACCAGCGAAGTTGACGGGCGAGATCGATTGCGAAGCGTTCTGGGTCGCCGCCGGAGCGCGCGAGCGCCACGGCTGTCATGCAGGCGTGTTCCGAATCGTCCGACACCACGCCCCGTCCGAACAGGAGCCGATGGCGTGTCGGAGGGCCGAGGAGCGCGGCCGCGCGCCGCGGTGGGAGATTCTCATATGGCAGTCCGATCGCGTCGCCAACCGCCGTACCGAGTAAGGAGCCGAGTGCAGGGCAATGGTTCATCGGATGCAACTGCGGGCGGTGGCAATCTACGGGTGGTTTCGAACCCCGAGCCGCAGGTCGACCGCGCGGGCGAGCGGCTGCTCACGGTTCAGCCATGAGGCCTCGCAAATGGTCGGCCTTCTCCTTCGGGAGGCGCTTGAGCATGGGTTTCATGGTCTCGTTGCCGACGATCTTCCCGCTGCGCATGTACATCCAGTCCGAGATCTCTGCATCGGGGATCACGATGCGGTCGCCGCGCTTCACGGCATTCACGATGGTCGGCTCATTGTCGACGAGCCCTGTCGTCTCTCCGCCGCTCCGCTCGATGTTCGTGAGCCACAGATGTTCGGTTCCATGCTGATCGGTGATCCTCACCTTCAGCGCGTAGCCACTCTCGTCGGCCGCGCGTGCCTCGAAGGCCTTCCAGAAGCTCGGCAAGGTGCTGCGTGCCTTCGCGATCGCGGCGTTCATCTCCGCATCTTCCGACGAGAACTCGATCGGAACGAACGGGTCGGTGCCGCCGGATTCCGAGCATCCTGCGAGTGGCATGAGCGAGAGTACGAGTAGGGCGAGATTGCGGGCTCTAAGAAGTCGAATCATGGGCCGAGTCGGTCCCTTCTCACGGGATGTCCGTGTGCACGATCCTCGGCGCCTGCTGCCCACGCATCCGAGACGGACCGTCCTCTGGATGCGAAATGTGCGGCTCCGAGCGCCATCGAAGCTGCCAGTCGAGGCCCTCGGGCAGGTCCGTCGCTGCGAACTCGAAGTGCGCGACGCGCCTGCGGCCAGGATTGGTTGAAGCGGACGAAGCATGGAGGAGAAGCGGTCGGAACGCAAGGATCCCGCCGCGGCGGGCTGTGCAGGACACCTCGGTCGCTGAGGAACGAAGCTGCTGGATTCCCGCCGGGTCGAGCTTGCCGAGGTCGTGGGTTCGCGAGAGGACTCGCACGGGCCCGTTCTCGAGCCCGCAGTCGTCGACATGCACGCGCACGGTCACCATTCCGGCAAGGACGGCTGTCGGCGGCTGCACATGGACAACGCCGTCCTTGACCGACCACGGTCCAAAGCCAGGCAACTCGCGGCGCTCGGCCACCGCGATTGCGAGGTCCTGATGCCAAGGCACTTTCCAGTTTGACTCGGGCGTCTTGTCGAAGAGGATCGCGCGGGTCACGAAGCAGCCTGCACCCAGCACGGCCTCGGGGATGTGTCGGACCGCCATGCTCGAGGCGAGCGTGCGGGCGGCAGGCGAGATGTCGAGCAGATTCCGAAGGCCGGCCCTCGGCTCGAGGTCGCCGAGCTCGGCGGAGAGTCGCTCGAGCAGCGTGGCGTCGACGACTGGAGGGGTCGTGGCCCATCCCTCGCGCGCGAAGTGCACGACGGCGGCGTCGAGGTCGAGTTCCGTCGAAAGGACAGACTGATCGACGGTCGGAGGGATGAAGGCTTCGTCGTCGATGTGGCTGCCCATGAGCGGCTGATGCGATGTGCGAGGCAAGGTGAGGCACTCTGCCGAGATCGCCTCGCAGTGCGGTCGGTCGAGTGACGCAGGCGAAGGAACGCGACGATTCTACAGCCACCGCGCGACGAGTCCGCGGCCCGTCAGGCCTGGGGAAGTCGATCGCGCTCGATCCTTCGCGACGCGCGACGCGCTGCGAGCCACCACCACAGCATCGCTCCAAGCAGGCCGAGCGCGCCTCCTGCGACTCCGCCGAGAGCGAGACCTCCGAGCGGGCCGAGGAGCACCAGGTTTTCGTCGTACTTGAACGCGGAGTATCCGACGAACACCCCGCCGGCGAGCGACCCGAGCACCGCAGCCGGGACGACGAGGAGAAACAGCGGAGCAAGCACGCGCACGGGCTTGAAGATCAGGAGGAGACCGCCGAGCGCGAGCGAGCCGACGAGCAGAGCGACAAGCACCGCAAGCACGGCGGTCGCGAGCAGGAGCAGGATGAGGACGATCTGCATGGGTGAAGTCGCCGCGTGGGCGATGTCGCGCGGCAGCGCGCATCGCGTGATGGTTTCAACCGCGATTCATGATCGGGTCGGGCGCGTCCCGCCCGCCCAGTCGCCGAACACATGGTCCGTGTCGGCCGCGCGACGGTGGCAGCGAATGCACGACTCGATTCTGCCGCGTTCGATCTTCGCCGCCTCCTCGAAGTAGAAGTACTCCCAGTCGCCGTGTGCGGGGTCGTAACCGGGGGCGCGCTTGATCATGCCGCCGACGCCGTTTCGCGGCGGATTTCCGCCGGCGTCGTCCGCCGCGCCCCATCTGACCTTCTCCTTCACGATGACCGAACCGACGGGGTAGCGCGGGTTGATCTCGACGAACTCCTTCGCCGCCGCGTCGCTCATGTAGATGCGAACCGCCGAGAGCGCGTGAGGGCCTGATCGCTCGCGCGCGGCGTCGAGCGCGGCCTGCGTCGGGCCCGTGCACAGCCTCGCGATGTCTGCATCGACCAAGACGGGCTCGCTCGTCATCGACCGCAGCGAGCCGTAGCTCGCGGCGATCCGCTCGATGTCATCGGGCGCCACCGCTGCTCCGGGCGGAGCTTCCGTGACGCTTGGCGCCGGGCTGGCGGAGCAGGCGGAAATCGCGAACGCGAGCGCAAGGACGATCAAGCGAGGATTCGTCATCCGGGGTGCCTGTCCGACGGTGGGGATGCGGTCCCGGCCGCGAACGGAAACGGCCAGGTTCGGTCGGTCGCGAGGGCGTGTGCCTCGAGCGCCACGCGGTTCGCGGCGATCCGCGCGCGCATCGCGTCGAGCTCGGCGGCGCGTGCGGTACGGGCCTCGACGATCCTGCGGCGCATCGCGACATAGGCGGCGCGCTTCTCGGCGCGCGAGCCGGTGATCGCGGCGCGCAGCGCGTCCTTCGTGCGGCCGTCGTTGCCGAACGGGTCCTGCTCGAGCGCGCGCAGCGCTTCGGGCGTCGCGCCCGCGTCGAACGGCGGGACGAACCTCGCGAGCGGCGCGTGCTTCGTCGCGGTGGCGACCATCATCGGCGCGAGCGCGGCTCGGGCTTCTTCACCGAGCGCGGCCGCGATCCAGCGTTCCATCGCGCGGTCGTAGCGGCCGCCGCCGGTGCCGTGGATGAAGACATCGCAGAGCGCGAGCCGCGCGATCGCGGTCAGCGTGAGCGCCCGCGGTGCCACGAGTTCGGGTGCATCGCCTTCGAGAAGCGGCGTGCGCGACATGCTCGCGCGGTCGAGCTTCCAGAAGGGGAGTTCACGCTCGCCGAGCGGGCCGATGCGCTCGCCCTTCACCGCCGCGTTGTACGCGTCGCGCATCGGCGTGAAGCGCTCGCGCATCGCCTGCGCGAACGGAAGCGCGGCGAGCGCCGTCGCTGCGACCGTGTGGTCGACGCGCACATTTGGCGCGAGCAGCGCGTTCGCCGCATGCGCCATCTGCATCGCGAGGTTCTCGCGGCCGCGCTCGGCGGCAATCGCGCGTTCGATCGCGGCAAGCGCAGGCTCGATCTCCGCCGGCACCTCGTGCGCGCGCTCGGGCCGCATCGTGCGCACGGACTTCTTGAGCGCGTTCGGCGCGCCTGCAGCCGCGCGCGGCGCGCGCTCGAGCGCGAGGCGCGCGAGCTTTCCACCGACAATCGCGGGAAACGCAACAAGCGCCGCGTCGTTCAGATCATGGTCGACGACCACATGCACGAGCACGCCGCCGCGTTCGGCGGCAAGCCGCGCGCCGACGACGAACTTCTCCGCGATCCCCGCGTGCCAGATGCCCGCCTGGTGCCCCGTCATCACGATGAAGCGATCCGCAGGCAGCCCGAGCGCCGCGCGCGA
>CAIXEV010000048.1 GCA_903918555.1 uncultured bacterium
CCGCAGCTGAACGCGGCGTCGCGGTGCGGAGAGCGCCCTACGCAAGGGGGCCGTCAGGACTTCGACCGCGAGCATTTCGACCACGAGCATTTCGACCCCCAGCATCTCGACCCAAAGCGCCGCGCGAAGCGGCGCTTTGTTCATTCCGACGGGCGAACCGCGTCTATCGTCGAACAGGAGGTTCCGCCATGCACGCATCCATCCTCGCCGCCGCCGAAGCGAGCGACGGCCTCGGGCTGACGCGCGCCGAACTCGTCGAGTGGCTGCTCGCCAGTGCGCTCGTGATCGTCGGATCGAGCCTGCTTCTTCGCTCGCGCGCATGGATCACGGCGCTGTCGGGCGTCGCGAGCCATCCGTTCACTCCGATTGCATCCGGCCTCTACGCGACCGTCATGGGCCTTGTGATCGTGCTCTGCCACAACATCTGGGTGGCCGATCTGCGCGTGGTGGTCACCGCGATCGGCTGGCTCGCGCTTGGGTCGGGCGTGCTGCTCCTGATGATCCCCGAGGCGTACTCGTTCGTCCTGCGCCGCGTTCCGATCACGCCGAAGCTCGTCGCGCTGCGCGGTTTCCTCAGGCTGTTGCTCGGTGGCGCGATCTTCTCGTACCTCGTCACGCACGCCTGAGGCTCGGACGGGCGGCGCTCGGCGCGGATATGCTCCGCCGCCATGCGCGCTTCATCGCTTGTCGTCGGAGTCGTTCCCGCAGTCCTGCTCGGCGCCTGCGCCGCAAGGCCGCCTGTCGCCGAGCAGAGGCCGTTCGTGATCAAGAGTCCGCAAGGCGATCGCGTCGACGAGTACTACTGGCTGCGCGACGACGACTCGGAGAAGAAGCGCCCCGAGATCATGCGGTACCTCGAGGCGGAGAAGGCCTATTGCGACGAGATGGCCGCGCCGCTCATGCCGCTTCGCGAGACGCTGGTCGCGGAGATGCGCTCGCGCATCAAGGAAGACGACTCCACCGTGCCTGCGTTCAACCACGGCGCGTGGTACTGGACGAAGTTCGAGCAGGGCGCCGAGTACCCGAAGATCTACCGTCAGAAGGGCGGCGCGACCGGCCCCGACCCGAAGGCGCCGGCCGAGCTTCTCCTCGACGGCCCCGCGCTCGCGAAGGGCGAGGACTACTTCGCGATCGGCGACTACTCGGTGAGCGACGACGGCCGCTATCTCGCGTGGACGCAGGATGTGAGCGGACGCCGCATCCACACGCTCTTCGTCAAGGATCTCGCGACGGGCGAGGTGCTGCCCGATCGCATCACGCCCACGCTCGAGACGGTCGAGTGGGCCGCCGACGGCCGCACGCTCTTTTACATGCGTCAGGATCCGGTGTTGCTGCAGAGCGGCCCGGTGTATCGCCACGCGGTCGGGACCGCGGCCGACAGGGATGTCCTCGTCTACGACGAACCCGACAAGACGCTCTTCGCCGGCATCAGCACCAGCGCGTCGGACGAGTACCTCCTGATCTCCCTCGAGGGCTACGACACGAACGAGCTCCGCGCCGTGCCGCGCGCGCGGCCGGACGCGGCGGTGCGCGTGGTGCTTCCGCGCGTCGACGGCGTGCGCAACTACGCAGACCACCTCAAGGGCCGCTGGGTGATCCGCACGAACGAAGCGGCGCGGAACTTCCGCGTGGTGTCGGTCGAGGACGGCAAATCCGCCGACCGCGCCGCGTGGCGCGAGCTGGTGCCGCACCGCACGGACGCCGCGGTCGACGCGGTCGAGCTCCTCGACGGAGCGATCGTGCTGCAGGAGCGGGTCGCCGCCAACGCGCAGGTGCGCGTGCTGCCGTGGTTGGATTCGACCGCGTCGGGCGGCGCGGGGTTCGTCGTGCCGACGACCGAAGAGGCGTTCGCGATGACCTTCGGCGAGAACGCCGACGCCTCGCTTCCGTTCGTCCGCGTGGTGTACACCTCGCTGACGACGCCGCGCACGACGATCGATGTCGATCTCGACTCGGGCGCGCAGGCGGTCCGCAAGGTGCAGCCGGTGCCCGGCTACGACGCGACGAAGTACGCGAGCGCGCGTCTCTGGGCGCCGAGCCGCGACGGCAAGCGCATCCCGGTCTCGATCGTGTGGCGCAAGGACCTGTACGCGAAGGACGGCACGCGGCCGCTCGTCGTCGAGGGCTACGGCGCCTACGGCATCACGAGCGAGGCGGAGTTCTCGAGCGGCGATGTGTCGCTGCTTGACCGCGGTTTCGCGGTGGCGACGCTTCATGTGCGCGGCGGCGCCGACCTCGGCCAGGACTGGTACGAGGACGGGCGCCTCATGTTCAAGCAGAACAGCTTCAACGACTTCGTCGACGCCACCGACTTCCTCGTGCGCGAGGGCTACGGCGCG
>CAIXEV010000049.1 GCA_903918555.1 uncultured bacterium
CACATCGGTCAGGCGATACTGCCGCCCCTGATGCCGGTAGGTGAGCCGCTCGTGGTCGACGCCGCAGAGACGCAGCACCGTCGCCTGCATGTCGTGGACATGCACGGGGTCGCGCGCGATGTTCCAGCCGAAATCGTCGGTCGCGCCATGGACATGACCGCCGCGCACGCCGCCGCCCGCCATCCACATCGAGTAGGCGCGGCCGAAGTGATCGCGCCCGGTCGGCGCCTCGCTCGGACCTTGGCCGAACGGCGTGCGGCCGAACTCGCCGCACCAGATCACGAGCGTCTCGTCGAGTAGCCCGCGCTGCTTGAGATCACGGACGAGCGCCGCGCTCGGCTGGTCGGTGTCGCGGCACTGGACGGCGAGGTGCGAATGCAGGTTTCCGTGCTGGTCCCAGCCCGAGTGCATCAGCTGCACGAAGCCGACGCCGCGCTCGGAGAGCCGCCGCGCGATCAGGCAGTTGTTCGCGAAGGTGCCGGGCACGAGCGCGTCGGGGCCGTACATCTCGACGACGGACTTCGGTTCGTTCGAGAAATCAAGGAGATCCGGCACGCTCGCCTGCATGCGGAACGCCATCTCGTACTGCGCGATGCGCGTCTCGACGGCTGGGTCTTCGGCCACGCGCTCGTCGTTGCGCGCGCGGTTCAGCGCGGCGATGTCGTCGAGCAGATCACGGCGCGAATCTCGCGAGGTTCCCGCAGGATTCGCAAGATACGGCACGGGATCGGCGCCCTGCCGGAATCGCACGCCCTGCAGGCGCCCGGGCAGGAATCCGTTCGACCAGTAGTGCTCGTAGAAGAGCTGCCCGCAGGACTTCTCGCGGTCGGACGAGGTCATCACCACGAAGCTCGGAAGGTCGTCGGCTTCGCTACCGAGGCCATACGCGAGCCACGCGCCCATCGCGGGGCGGCCCGGCTGCTGCGAGCCCGTCATGAAGAAGGTGACGCCCGGCGAGTGATTCACGGCCTCGGTGTGCATCGAGCGCACGAGGCAGATGTCGTCGGCGATGCCGCCGATGTGCGGCAGCAGCTCGCTGATCTCGGTGCCCGACTCGCCCCACGCGCGGAACGGTTTGATCGCGGGAAGCGCGGGCCATTTCGCGTAGTTCGACGACATCGTCGAAAGCCGCGTCGCACCGCGGATCGACGCGGGGATGTCGGTCCCTGCGTGGCGCGCCAGCTCCGCCTTCGGGTCGAAGAGGTCGACATGCGACGGGCCACCGCCTTGCCAGAGGCAGATCACCCGCTTCGCGCGCCGCGGGAAGTGCGGCAGGCCCGGCAGCCCGCGCATCTGCGTCGATGCACCTGCGCCGAACGCATCGCGCGCAAACAGCGATGCAAGCGCGACGCCGCCGATACCGTGCAGCGAAGAGCGCAGGAAGTGGCGGCGCGTCAGCGATCGGAGGATGTTGTCGGGCGATTCGTCCATCGGGCTCATCCGCGCGTGAGCGCCTCGTCGAGGTTCAGGATCGCAAGGCACGCGCTCGTGAGCGCGGCGTGCTCGACAGGATCGAAGGATTCGTCGCGCGGCGTCGCGCCGACCGAAAGCAGCGCAAGCGCAGCGGCCCCGTCGCGCGCGTAGCGCTCGCGCTGCCGCGCGAACATACGCGCGAGCAGCTCGCGCTCGACGACGCCCGGAACGCGGCCCACCACGCGCTCGAACGCAGCGGCGAGACGCGCCTCGGGCGTCGACGCCTCGCGCGACACCCGCTCGGCCAGCACGCGCGCGGCCTCGACCCAGGTCGGGTCGTTCAGCGTGACAAGCGCATGAAGCGGCGAATTCGTGATCGCCACGCGCACACGGCACGATTGCCGCTGCGAGGCGTCGAACATGTTCGCGGGCGCGATCGTTCGCCGCCAGAATGTGTAGATGCTGCGGCGGTGGAGATCGCGGCCCTGCGACGCCGGATAGGTGAAGTCGCGCTCCTTCGTGATCGCAAGCGGTTCCCACACGCGGTCGGGCTGGTACGGATAGACGGGCGCGCCGCCGATCGATTCGTCGAGCAGCCCGCTCGACGCAAGCGCGATGTCGCGCAGCACCATCGAGGGAAGCCGGAAGCGCGGCGCGCGCGCGAGCAACCTGTTCTCGGGGTCGCGCGCGTACAGCGCGGCGCTTGCCTCGCTCGTCTGACGATAGACGGCGCTTGTCACGATCAGGCGATGCAGTTCCTTCGTGCGCCAACCCGACTCGCGGAACTCGACCGCGAGCGTGTCGAGCAGGTCTTGGTAAAGCGGAACTTCGCTCTGGACGCCGAAATCCTCGGGAGTGCGCACGAGCCCGTCGCCGAAGAAGACCTGCCACGCACGGTTGACGGCCACGCGCGCGACGAGCGGATTCTCAGGCGAAAACAGCCACTGCGCGAGCCCGAGCCGGTTGCGCGGCGCATCAGGCGGAAGCGGCGGCAGGAACGCAGGCGTGGCGAACCCGACCTTCTCGCCTGGCGAGAGATACTCGCCGCGCAGGAGGATGTGCGTCTCGCGCGGCTGCGCGTCGCTCATCACCATCACGCGCGGCCACTCGTCGAAGCGATGGCGGTCGAGCGCCTGCTGCGCGGCGTCGCGCGCGGGCTTGTTCGCGTCGCCTTCGCCAGCATCGCGCACGGCCTGCTCGAGCGCGGCGCGGCGCGCGCGCTGCTCGGCGCTTGCGTAGGCGAGCGTCGGCTCGGCCACGCGGATGCGGCTCGCGGCGCCCGGCGCAAGGCCGTCCTCGGGCACGCGGTTGAACGCATCGAGCAGCGCGTAGTAGTCGCGCTGCGTGACGGGATCGAACTTGTGGTCGTGGCACTGCGCGCACGACATCGTGAGGCCGAGGAATGTCGTCGCCGTCGCGTCGACGCGGTCGAAGAGCGTGACCCAGCGGTTTTCCTCGGGAATCGCGCCACCTTCGCCGTTCAGCAGGTGGTTGCGGTTGAACGCGGTCGCGAGGCGCGTCTCGTCGGTCGCGTCGGGCAGCAGGTCGCCCGCAAGCATCTCGGTCGCGAGGCGGTCGTACGGCGTGTCCTTGTTCAGCTCGCGCACGAGCCAGTCGCGCCAGAGCCACTGGAAGGTGTCGCCGTCCTGCTGGAAGCCGTTCGAATCGGCGTAGCGCGCGGCGTCGAGCCACGGAAGCGCCATCTTCTCGCCGTAGTGCGGGCTCGCGAGCAGGCGACCGACGGCGCGCTCGTACGCGCCTGCCGCCGCGTCGGCGAGAAACGCCGCGGTCTCCGCAGGCGTGGGCGGAAGCCCCGTGAGGTCGAGCGTCACGCGGCGAAGCAGCGTGGCGCGATCCGCCTCGGGTGAAGGCGCGAGGCCCTGTTCATGCAGCCGACGCGACACGATCGCGTCGATCGGATTCGCTCCCGCAGGCGTCGCGGCCCGCACGGGCGCGGCGAAACTCCAGTGGGTCTCGTACTTCGCGCCCGCATCGATCCAACGCGCAAGCGTCCGCCGCTGCGCCTCGGTGAGCGAACGGTGCGAGTCCGGCGGCGGCATCACGCGCCGCGGGTCGCTCGACTCGATGCGCGCCATCAGCGGGCTCGCCGCTGCGTCGCCGGCGACGATGATCCCGCGGGCGAGCACGCCCGCCTCCTCATCGAGACGGAGATTCCCCTGCCGCTTCGCCGAATCGACGCCGTGGCAGTGCAGGCAGTTGTCGGCGAGGATCGGCCGGATGACGCGATTGAAGCCCGGCGGCTCGCTCTCCGCCGCGGCCCGCAGGATTCCTCCCGCCGCGCCAAGCGCTCCGCACACGAGGAGGATGCTTGCAAGGCGCGCCGACATGCCGAGCATCTTGCCATGGATCGGGCGATCTTCCAACCTCTGATCGACTCGGTTCCGCGATGAAGTACGATCTCTTCATGCCGACGACCCCTGGGCCGGACCATCAGGCGCTCGCCTCGCGCGTCGCGCTCATGCGCGCGCTTGCGGACCGCGCGGGCACCGTCGCGATGCGGCACTTCCAGTCGCTGTCGCTGGCCGTGCACGCGAAGAGCGACGCGTCGCCGGTCACCGAGGCGGACCTCGAGATCGAGTCGGTTCTTCGCGGCCAGATCCGGGCGGATTTCCCCGAAGATGGGCTGCTTGGCGAGGAGCACGGCGCGCAGGAAGGAACGAGCGGCTTCCGCTGGGTGATCGATCCGATCGACGGCACCATCTCGTTCGCGGCGGGCGTGCCGCTGTTTGGAACGCTCATCGGCATCGAGTTCTCGCGCGGCCCCATGCGCGAAATCGTCGCAGGAATCTGCGCGATGCCTGCGCTCGGCGAAAGCGTGTGGGCCGCGCGCGGCCAAGGCGCGTGGTGGGAACGCCGCGGCGCAGACGGCGCGACCCATCGCACCGCAGCGCGCGTGCGCGCGTCGGGTCCGCTCGCCGTAGCCCTCGTCTGCACGAGCGGCCTCGAGTACTTCGAGCGCGCGGGCCGGACCGACGCGCTCGTCGCCGTCGCTCGCGCCGCGCGCCGCATCCGCGGCTGGAGCGACTGCTACGGCGGCATGCTGGTCGCGACGGGCCGCGCCGACGCGTGGTTCGACCCCGTCATGAATCCGTGGGATTCAGGCCCGTTTCCGGTGATCTTCGAGGAAGCGGGCGGCGCGTTCACCGACTGGCATGGCCGCACCGACATCCACGGCGGCAGCGCCATCGCCGCCGCGCCCGAGCTGCACGCGGAGCTCCTTCGCGTGATTCAGGCGAGCGCGTCCCACTCGGGCCCGAACGCAAACGCGTAGTTCTTCCAGCGCCCGATGCTCGAGCGGTTGATCGGCCGCCGCACCTGCTCGTGCGAAAGCGTGAGCACCGTGCGCGTGTTCGACTCGGGCGACAGCACGCACGGGTCGAACGGAACACCAAGAAGCTCGAGCACGCGCCGAATCTCCCGCTCGGGCTCGGCCACCAGCTCCTCGTACACCACGCCCACCGACCTCAGCCCGAGGGCGTCGATCGCGGCGGGCACGATCCGCCGCTCGAGCGCGATCGCGCGGCGGATTCCGTCGAGCGTCGCGCTGAACCCCCACGACTGCGGGTGGAAGTTCGAGAGGAACATGCTGATCGCGGTATCGCGCGGGTCGCGCGTGATGCGCACGAGCGCGGCGCCCGGAAGCACGGCAGCGACGGCGGGCAGCGCGCGCCAGGCTTGCAGGGTCTTGTCGAAGAGATCG
>CAIXEV010000050.1 GCA_903918555.1 uncultured bacterium
CTTGAGCTTCTCGAAGTGGTCGGCCGAGATCGGCTGGTTGACCTTGCCCCAGTTGATGTTGCCGTGGATGCCCGCGGTGTCCTCGAGGTACTTGTCGTCGGGGCTGCGGCCCGTGCGCTCGCCGGTGTCGCACTGGAGCGCGCCGTTCGCAGCGAGCTGGCCCTCGCCGCGGGCGAGCGCGAGCTCGATCAGGCGGGCGGTCGCGAGGTTCGGGTGGATCGTGGCGGAACCGAAGTCGACGGGGAGCGTGGGAAGTGCCATGTCTGTAGCGTGGGGTGGGGTCAGGTTGGCTCGGTCTCGCGCGGGTCGCCCTACCAGGCCGATCCGCGTCCATACATCTCGACCGAACCCGCCGTCGGCCTGCAGTTGCGGGTCCGATGCGGCGGGGATGGAAGCCGCGATGGTAGCACAGACGCCGATCTCCCCGCTCCTGCGGGGATTGACCAAAAACACCGTGTCCGCTATTGTTCGCGATCTACGGAGACCATAGCTCAGTTGGTAGAGCACCGGATTGTGGTTTCGGCTGTCGCGGGTTCGATCCCCGTTGGTCTCCCTTCGATTGAGCGGCGGCTGCTGCGGCAGCCGCCTTTGGCGATAGGCGTGTTTGAGCGGCGGCTGCTGAGGCAGCCGCCTATGGCGATACGTGCGTTTGAGCGGTTGCCGCTGCGGCGGCGACCTTTGGCGATAGGCGTGCTTGAGCGGCGGCTGCTGCGGCAGCCGCCTTCGGCGATGCGAATGTTTGAGCGGTTGCCGCTGTGGTGGCGACCTTCGGAGTGAATGCTGCGGCGCGTTGGTCGCCCGCGCTACGCTGCGCGCATGCGCTTTCATGCCGTGCAGACCGCTCCTGTCTGGCTCGATGCAGCCGAGAACCGATGCCGAATCGAAGCGATGCTCGCCTTGCTCGCGCCTGAGCGCGGCGACTTCGTCGTGCTTCCCGAGATGTGCGAGACGAGCTGGACCTCGAACGCCGATGCGCTGCGCGGCGTCACCGGCTCAACCGAATGGATCTCGTCGCTCGCCCGAACGCATCAAGTGTGGCTGCAGGCGGGATTTGGAGAGCACGCCGCCGAAGGACGCATCGCCAACAGCGTGGCCATCGCCGATCCGAGCGGCTCCATCCGCGCCATCTACCGCAAGAACTTCCTCTTTCCGAGCGAACGCGACTCGTTCGCCGTCGGCAGCGACCTCGTCGTGCTCGACATCGGCGCGGCAAAGGTCTGTCCGCTCATCTGTTACGACCTGCGCTTCCCCGAGCTCTGGCGTCTCGCGAGCCGCGCCGGCGCGGAGATCTTCACGATCAGCGCGGCGTGGCCCAGCGTCCGTCACGAGCATTGGCGCGCCCTGCTCGTCGCGCGTGCGGTCGAGAACCAGGCGTATGTGTTCGCCTCGAACCGCTGCGGCGCAGATCCGAGCCTCGTCTACGACGGTGGATCGACCGCGATCACTCCGCTCGGCGTGCGGCTCGTTGAAGCGAACGCCGACGAATGCAGCGTCTCCGCGAACTTCGATCGCGCGCTCCTCGACGATTGGCGATCGAAGTTCGGAGCGCTTCGCGATCGACGCGAGTCGCTTCTCGGAGCAATCGAAGTGCGCTCCGTCTGAGAATCGCATCGCATCGAAAATCTCGTTTTTGATCTCCGCTCGTCGCGCTTCGTGAACGCCGCGCTACATTGCGCGCGTCGGACGGAGTCCGGCATAGGGCGCTGATTGATGAACAACGATCGACATGGAGAGTCGTGCGCGCGGGATGTTGGCGCACGCGTCGACGAATCGGACTCGAAGTCCCGCAACCGAGCCTCGAGCGCGGGAGATTCCGCGGGCACGCGGAAGCCGGGACGCAAGCCCGAACGCAAGCCCGAGCGCAAGCCCGAGCGCAAGCCGGATTGCGCGACCGAACTCACTCGCGACTGGGACGAATACCGCCGGCAGCTGCTGCGCGCGTTCTTCCGTGACGGTGCCTCGCTCGCCGCGCGATATCGCGTCGGAAGCGACGACCTCTTGCAGCACGCGCGCGCTCTCTGCGCACCGCAGCTCGAGCGCGGCAACTACCTGAAGCCCGTCGCATGCGTGCCGGATCTCACCGTGGCGGCGGCGTGCTGCCTCGGCCGCGCCAACGCGTGGAACGAGCTCTGGATCTTCGCCGAGCCCGCGATGACGCGCGCCGCTTTCTCGCGGCTTCCGGAGACCCTCGCGCTCACCTGGACCCGCCGCTACTGGACGCGCCTCGAGCGCGCCTCTCGCGACGGCTCCGCTGGCCTCATCCGCTACGACGGATCGCGGCCGATCAAGCTGTGGCTGGTCGAGAACCTGCTCGGCACGCTCGAGGAAGAGCGCGCCGCAGGACGCCTCGCGATTCGACGCGAGCACCTTGGCCGCCCGATTCCGCTGCGGCTCGTCGGCGAGCAACTCGCGTAACGGCCACGCGCGCGACCGCAGCCACTCGAGCGAACGCGCTCGGTGAATGCACACGGTGAATGCACCCGGAAAACGCACCCGGAAAATGCACCCCCGCGATAAACCGAAGCAGACCAAAAACGAAACAGGCCCGCGAGTCCGCGGGCCTGTCTCTCCATGCCAACTCCCGGACTTGAACCGGGGACACTCGCATTTTCAATGCGATGCTCTACCAACTGAGCTAAGTTGGCGTTCCACCCTCTCGGGCAGGACGGGAAGATTAGCCGAACGAAGCCCCTTGTCAAGCGACGGGGAACGCTCGGCCTCCGGCGACCCACGAGCCCGGTTTATGCGGCATCGCGCGAGAAGAGATCCCGACGAGCGAGCCGTCGAGAACCGTCTTGTCCATGCCGCGCATCGGATACTGGTGCGCCAGCAGCTTTGCGAGGGTCTCGTCGTCGGCGATCTCGAACTGCACGGGCAGCCCGAGCACGCGCGTCGCGAAACGAACCGCCCGCGGCAGGAGCCGCCGACTGGTCGCCGCCACGAGGTATCCGTCGTCGAGCCGAAGCGGGACGATTCCGAATTGCCACGCCTGGCGGCGAACCACCAGCACGCGCGCATCGTCCTCCACGCCTCGGTTGGCGTCGAATTCGGTGGCCCTCGCCTGGGTCTGTTCGATCCAGGCGCGTTCGATTGTGTCTGAAGGCACCTCGAAGAGACGCTCGGCGATGACGCCGAACGGCTCATGGGTTTCGGCTTGCTCCGCAAGCACCGCCTCGACCTGGTCGGGCGTCAGCACCTTCATACGGATGAGCATTTCTCCGATCCGCATCGCGTCGTACTCCTTCGAGATTGACTTCGACGCACCGCGGATCGACCGTTGCCCAAGGGGTCGAAGTTGCGCGAAAGCTGCGCGCCCACGCCCGCGCAGGCCGCATGACACGCACCAAAGCCCGCGGACGGGCTCCCATGCGCCTTGCGGCATCGCCCGCGAAACCCGATAAACCGCCTACCCACCCATGGCGCGCCGCCAGACCGAACTCGATGCCCTCCGTCCGCTTGTCGCCGACCTCGCGCGGCACGCGGCGCGCTCCGACGCACCCTGGCAGAGGCTCGCCGACCTGCGGCTCCTGCGCGCGTTCCGCAGAGACCTCGACGAGATCGGCGAGGCGCTCGCGGCGACGCATCCATCCCCCGCCACGATGGACTCGATCCGCACCGCGTGCGCCGAGATCATGGTCGCGCAGCGCCTGCTCGACGCCGGCTGCACGCTCGAGCGCGAGGCGGAGACGCCCTCGGGCAAGCGAGTCGACTTCCTCGCGAAGCGCGACGGGACCTCGCTGCATGTCCATGTGAAGCGCGCGCCGCAGCCAACGCTGCGCGACGCGTCGATCGTCGTGCCGCAGGCGTGGCGCACGCTCGAGTCGATCCGCCGCGGCCTCGTGGTCGCGCTTTCGCTCGCACGCAACCTGCGTGGCCGCGCGCTCCAGCACGCGCTCGCCGACGCGTTCCCGTTCCTCGAGCAGGCGTCGGTCGGCGAGGAACTCTCGATCCGCGACTGCGAAGGTCACGCGGTCGCGCGACTCCGCGTGATCGCGCCGTCCGCGGGCGGAAGCGTCGAGCTCGTCGCGGACCTCTCCTCGGCGTTCGACAACCATGTGCCGCGCTTCCAGAGCACGCTGCGCAAGGCGTTCACGCAGTTCATGCCGCGCGGCGAGAACATCATCGTCGTCTGCGGAAGCACGGGCGCTGTCGAGGCGTTCGCGACCGCGCTCCTCGGCTCGAACATCGAGCGCTGGGACAAGCGGCCGCGCGTCGGCGAGCTGGTCGCGTACGGCCGCGGCGGCGACGGCTTCTGGTCGGGCGCGATGCGCAACCAGTCGCGCATGGCGGTGTACTGGCCGATGGCGAAGGCGACCGGACCGCTGTTGTTCCTGCGCGAGGGCGCCGTGCGCGCGAGCGCGTCGAAACCCGTCATGCTCGCGCGCGCGATCTTCGCGTGACTTGAAAGCCCCGCGTCAACGCGCGTCGGGCTTGCCCTCATCAGGCTCGAATGCATCCGGCTCGAATGCGTCCGGCTCGATCAGGTGAGGCGCCCGGCGCTTGCCCGCGCCCCATCCGCTCCGTTTCGGCAGCGGGTCCTCGCCGTCGACGAGGAACGGCTCCCCAAGCGGCAGCAGCGCCTCGATCTGCTTGTCGCCGATCTCGGCGACGAGCGTCACCGAATCGTCGCCGTACTCTCGTTCCTGCACGCTGCACCGCTTCTCGATCGCGTCGATGAGACGCGCGCTCGAGATCGGCACCGTCAGCCGGCGCATGCGCACGCCGCCCGTCACCAGACCGAGGATCCGCGCCCGCAACTCCTCGAAACCCGTGCCGTCAAGGGCGCTGATCGAGATCGCGCCAGGCTCCTTCTCCTGCCATTCCTCGATCGTGCGCAGCGACGCGCGCTCATCGGGCCGCATCGAGGCGATCCGATCGACCTTGTTCAGGAGCAGGTACCGCGGCTGCGTGCTCGCGCCGATCTCGTCGAGCACCTCGCGCACCGTGTCGAGCTGCATCGGAGCCGTGCGGTCGCTCGCGTCAAGCACGATGAGGAGCGCGTGCGCGTGCACCGCGTCCTCGAGCGTCGCCCGGAAGCTCGCGACCAGGTGGTGAGGCAGGTCGCGGATGAAGCCGACGGTGTCGGAGAGCAGCACGCCGTTCGCGCCGCCGATGGTCCAGCGCTCGACGCGGGTCATCAGGGTCGCGAACAGCTTGTCGGCCGCATAGGCGCCGCCGCGCGTGAGCGCGTTGAAGAGCGTGCTCTTTCCCGCGTTCGTGTATCCGACGATGCCGACGGTGAAGTGCTCGGCGCGGCGCTCGGCGACCTCGCGGCGCTTGCGGACCTGCACCTCGTCGAGCTCGCGCCTCAGCGCGACGAGCTTGCGCGAGACGATGCGGCGGTCAATCTCGAGCTGCTGTTCGCCCGGGCCGCGCGTGCCGACGCCGACCGGCGAACCGCCCGTCACCTGACCGAGGTGCGACCACATCGCGCGCAGGCGCGGCGCCGTGTACTCGAGCTGCGCGATCTCGACCTGGAGCTGCGCCTCGCGCGTCGTGGCGCGGTTGGCGAAGATGTCGAGGATCAGCTCGCTGCGGTCGATGACCTTGACCGCGAGCTCCTTCTCGAGCTCCTGGATCTGGCTCGGCGCGAGCTCGTTGTCGAAGATGACGACCTTGGCGGCGAGCTCGCGGCACATGGCGGCGAGCTCCTCGACCTTGCCCTTGCCGATGTACGTCTTGC
>CAIXEV010000051.1 GCA_903918555.1 uncultured bacterium
GGTCGTCCTTGGAAAGCCCGTCGAGCTTGGACGACGCCTGCACGATGCGCGTCGCCTGCATGGCGCGGCGCACCGCGCGCAGCATGAACAGAAGATCGATGCCGTGCTCCTCGGACATCAGCGCCGGCTCGCCTCGCGGGCGTCAACGGTGCGCGGCGCGGGCGCGGGCGCGAGCTCCTGCACGATGCGGCGCACCATCGATTCCTGCAGCGCCCTTGCGCGGGCGATCTGGTCGCCTTGCGCGAGGTTGTTGCCGAGGATGCTGAAGGAGAGCAGGCGGCCATCGGGCGCGATCGCGAGTCCGGACAGCGTGCTCACGCCGCGGATGTAGCCGGTCTTGCAGCGGACCTCGACGGGGCTCGACTCGAGGTCGTCGAAGCGCTTGCGCACGGTTCCGGTCTTGCCTGCGATGGCGAAGCTGCCGAAGTAGATCGGAGCGAGCCGGTTGTCGCGGGCGAACGCTGCGTGCCACCGCGCGAGACCCGAGGCGGTCACGCGGTTCTCCTGCGAGAGCCCGCTGCCATCGTCGATCGTCCAGCCGGAGAGCGTGTCGGGGCCGAGCACGGCCGCGATCGACCGGCGCAGCGCCGCGCGGCCGTTGGTCCAGTTGCCGGCCGTGAAGCCGGCGGTCGGCGCGAACCTGGCGTCCTTCGCCTCCGCTACGGCGAGCGCCGCGCCAAGACGCTTGATGAGCGCCTCTGCGTAGAGGTTCTCGCTGTCGGTGTTGGCGCGCTCGAGCACGGTCGCGATCGGGGTCGCGTGGATCGGCGGGACGATCGTTCCGCTCGCGCGCGGATCCGCGTCGGTCGCGAGCCGGGCTCGCGTGACTTCGATTCCGCGCGCGGCAAAGGCGCGCTGGAGCAGCGCCGCGGTGAGCGAGGGCGTGTCGTGCACGGTGAGCCCGAGCGGCGCATCGGGGCGCTTCTGGGCGTTGCCGCGGAGCGTCAGGGCGTTCGATCCGAAGGCGCGCGAAGCGGAGAAGGTGAACTTCGCCTTCGCGTTGTTCGTCGCGTTGTTCCGCTCGACCGCGATGTCGAAGGCGGGCGTGAAGACGACGGTCGGCTTGCCGCTCGATTGCGGAACAGGCGTGATGCCGACGACATTCCGCGCGAGGTTGAGTCCCCACACCTCGGCGCAGTAGGCGTTCGGATACTGCTCCTTCGGCCAAGACGGGTGATAGGACTCGCGGTCGAAGACGCGCGCGTCGAGGACGAGCTCGTCGACGCGCGTGACGCCCGACTTCTTCAGTTCATCCGACCACAGCCCGACGAGCGTGTCGAAGCCGTGCGGGTCGCGGTCGCGGAGATCGGGGTCGTCGAGCGCAGGGTCGCCGCTGCCCACGAGGGTGAGGCGCGCGGTGCCGTTCTGGCGGTCGAGCCAGAGCGTGGTGTTGAAGGTGAAGTCGGCGCCAAGCACCGAGAGCGCGGCGCCCGTCGTGAGCACCTTCATGTTCGATGCGGGGGCCATCGGCGCGTCGCCGTTCTGCACGGCGAGCACGCGGTCGCCGCGGACATCGTGGACCGCGAAGGCAAGGCGCTGCGGTGCGATGCCCGACTTGCGCGCGATCTCGGCGAGGTCCGCGGCGAGGTCGCCGGCGAGGGCGGCATGCGCCACGACGAGGACCGCGAGGAGCGGCAGCAGGAGGCGAATCGGGCGGACAACTCGGTGCATGGCGAGGCGCAACGACATGGGTTGGAGTATCGGCAAACGCGCATGAATTGCGCGAGTCGGACGGGTTCAGGATAGCGGGGGACGGGACCGGCGCGCGACGCGCGCCGCGCTGTCGTGGGGTTGAGGGGTTCAGCTAGCACTGCTTCCTCGCTGCGCGAGGAAGCACGTGGCACCCGCCGGCCTTTGGCCGGCGGCGTCCTGTGACATTCCCAC
>CAIXEV010000052.1 GCA_903918555.1 uncultured bacterium
ACCTTGCAGCCACCGAGCTGCTCGATCAGCGGATCGAACTCGCGCCGCTTTCGGGCGCGGAGGATCGTGTAGAAGAGCTTCCACACGTCCTGCTCCGCCTGGTGGAACTCGCGACGGTCTGTCCGCGGCGCGCCGCGCCCCGCGGGCGAGAGCTTCGGATTGACCCGCTGCACAAGGCCCCATTCGACGAGCTGCTTGAGCGTGGTCGAGACGCTGCCGCGCGAGATCGACAGCCGCTCCATGATGTCTTCGGCGGCGAGCGGCTCCGCGGCGATGAAGAGGAGGGCATGCACCTCCGCCATGCTTCGCTGCACGCCCCAGCGCGTGCCCATCTCGCCCCAGAAGCCGATGAATCGGTCCTGGGCGGCACGGATCTCCTCGTCGCGCACGGCGTCGCCCTGCGCAGGCGTGGTGCCTGCGGCGGGCGTTTCGCGGGGAGCTCGACGGATGGCGGTCATGCAGGAAAGGTACGGAGCAAGCACGCCGCGCGCAACCGAAGTTTCAGAAATTTCTGAAACTTCGGTTGGCCCAAGCGCCGTCTGCCCGCGCGGACGCGAACGCAGCAAAGCAAACGGCCCCGTCCAGAAGGACGGGGCCGGGAAGGAACGAATGATGCGCTTGGTCCGACGGCCGCTCGATCAGCGGAAGCCGGTCTCGGTCGCGCTCGGCGCAGAGGTCGCGCCGTTCGAGGCACGCGTGCGCAGCTGGTACTGATAGACGATTCCAGGCGTCGCGGTCGAGTCGAGCAGGAACTGCTGCGTCACCGATCGGAGGAGCGTGAAATCGCCCGTCGAACCCTGCTGACGACGCCAGACCTGCCAGGTGACATTGGTGGTGGCGCCGGTCGCCGTCCAAGTCACCTGCACATGGCCAGCGATGGTGCCGTCCGACGCGGTCACGGCGGTCGGCGGGAGCACGGTCGGATAGCCGGTGTTCGGCGAACCGCGATCGCTGTAGCTGTTGAACTGACCCGACTTGCCGGCGACGGCGTAGACATACACGGCGCCGGGCTCGGCGGTGCTGTCGACGAAGGACAGGGTCGTCGAGGGAAGGTCCGAGGCGAGCGGGCTCGCCGGCCACGGATCACGGCCAGAGCGCTTGCGCCACACGGTGTACGACGAGGGATTCCAGGTCGACGGCTTCACCCAGTTGAGTGTGACCGTCGAGGCGGTTCCGTCGGTCGCAACCGTCATGGCAGGCGGCGGGAGGACGAAGCCCAGGTCGATGTCGCTCGGCGCAGAGAGACCTTGCAGGTTCGAGAACGAGCGCACCTTGTAGGTGTAGGCGACATCAGGAAGAACCTGAAGGTCGTTCCAGCGGGTCGGGCTGCCCGACACGCGCGCCACCTCGACGAAGGCGCCGCCACCCGCCGAGCGGTACACATAGACCGAGTTGACGGTTCCCGGGAGGCTCCAGCTCAGTCGGACGCGGTCGGTGAGCGGAGGAGTCGTGCTGTTGAGGCCGCCGGTCGCGTTGAGGTTGGTCGGGCCAGACGGGGCGCGGAAGCCCGTGTCAGCCGACGGAGCGCTGACCGTGGTCGCCGAGACCTGGGCGCGAACTTCGTAGAAGTACACGACGCCCGAGTCCGTTGCCGGCGGCGGGCCGGGGTTGAGGTCGCCGTCGGTGTCCGGCCAGGCGGGGTCGAACTCGGTGTAGGTGCCGAGGTCGTCGTAGGTGAGGGCGGTCGCGGCGACCTCGTCGATCTTGAGCGGGGTTGCGCCAGCCGTACCACGGTAGATCGCGTAGTTCAGCGGGGTGTAGCCAGTGGGCGCCGTCCAGACGAGGGAGATGCGATCGGAGAAGTCACCGTCGGACGCCTGAAGCGCCGTCGGGCCGAGGACGCCCTTGAAGCCTTGATCCGGGCCGACCCAATCCGAGGGGAGGCCGGTGTCGACGCGCACCGCGCGGATGCGGTACTCGTAGTTGGTGCCGACGAGCGCCGTCGTATCCGAGTAGCTCGTTGCGGTTCCAGCGACATTCGGGGCAAGCGCGGAGTACGCACCACCGCCGACGGCGCGACGCTCGATC
>CAIXEV010000053.1 GCA_903918555.1 uncultured bacterium
TAGGGCGTGTCGAAGTCCGAGCCGCAGTTCATGCACCTCATGCGTGCTGGAAGGATACAGCAGGCCGACCCGCCGGTTCGCGACGCTCGGCGGCTCAGCGGGCGCCGAAGTCGTCCTTGGTGAGCACGCCGTCCTTGCTGCGGTCGAGTCGATCGAACTGACGGTGGAGATTCTCAGGGACCTCGCGCTTCTCGATCTTCCCGTCGTCGTTCGCGTCGAACTGCTCGCGCAGCCGCTCGAACGCCGCGCCGCGACCTGCCGGGCCTCCGCCTGCGCCGCCCCCGAGGCCTCGGCGCGGCGCGCTCCCCGGCGCAAGGTTGTCGGGCCTCGTCGGATCGTCGTTCACGATGTAGTACTCGATGTACCCGAGCATCATCTCGTCGTCGGTCTGCGGGCCCCAGCGCACCGTCTGCTTCGGGTCGGGGTTCGCGGGGTTGTTCGTGCTGTTGTCGTACCACGCGGTACCGTGGATCACCGAGCCGAGCGGCACATCGAGCGGCTCGCGCAGCTCGTAGCGCAGCTGCCAGTTGAAGTCGTACTTTGGGATGTCGAGCAGCATGCGCCGACCGCCGCCGTTCGGAAGCTCGATCTCGTATCGGTAGGCCTTGCCGCGCACATGCATGTGCGGCATGAAGGCGAGGATCTTCGCGTCCGCGGGCACGCGTAACTCGCCTGATTCCCTGTGGTTCTCCGCGCCCGGCGGAATCGAGATGCGTCGGTCGACGACCGATGCCGTGCGCACGAGGTGCTTGGGAGCCTCATCGGTGAAGACCACGCCAAGCTTGAGCTGGTCCTCGGTCGCCTTGCCATTCGGCGTGTAGTGGATCTGGAAGAGAAGCGACGAGTTCGCGGGCAGCCGCCGCGCGAAGCCTTCGCCGAGCGCGTACGAATCGTTGCCGGGCACATAGGCCGTCCAGTAGCCGCCCGCTTCGTCGGCGCCGAGTCGCCTGCGCGCCTCTGGATCCTTCGCCGTCTTCTCATCGAGCGCGAACACGAGCACATGGTGCACGACCGACGGATCGGTCGGCACGATCTGCACGGCCTTGACCCAGCGGTCTACCGCGATGTTCGTGGGCACGAGGATGTTCTGGTAGGGCATCGTGCCCTCCGCCTTGATCTTGACCGGTTCGGGTAGCTGGAAGACGGCGTCGGGCTTCCCGATCGTCCACTTGCCTTCGGGATAGGCGCGCGCGGGCGGCAGATCCGCGCGGTTCCCCTCGGGCTTGCCGGCCTCGATCCATGCCACGATCTTCGCCTTCTCCTCGGCGCTCAGCGAGCGATCGTTCGACCATGGGCTCTGTCCCGCCGGCAATGGACCATGCCCGTGGGCGTCGGGCAATGGCGCCGCAAACCATGGCGGCATCGTTCCCGCCTGCGTGACGGTGCGGATCATGTTTGCGCGGCGCGTCACCGACTCGAACGAGTCGAGCGCGAATGGCCCAACGCCGCCAGAGCGATGGCACTCGACGCAGTTGTCCTGCATGATGCGTGCGATGTCGCGCGCATAGGTGACGGCATCGGGCTTCGATGGCGCCGCCTGCGGTGCAGGCTGCGGCGCGGTCGCGAGAAGGCCGAGGATGAGCGCGAGCGGATGCATGGAGATTCGATTCGGGCGAGCAGGCGGACGACGCGCGCCAAACGCGCCTCCAATGCACTGATTGCATCGTCGTCGGGGCGGGAGACCTACCCGAACACCCCGCGGAGGTCGCTCCCCGGCGCGTGCTGGCCGAGAATCGGCAGGAGGAGATCCCGGAGATCGCTGGTGACGGGCACATCGCCCGGGCCGATGAGGTCGCCCGCGTCGAGCGCCGTGAAGCCGCGGTGCAGCCCGCCGCCCATCGGCAGGTCGTCGCCGATCGCGAACGCGACGGAACCGGCGCCGTGGTCGGTGCCGAAACTCGTGTTCTCGGCGACGCGTCGACCGAACTCGGTCATGGCGACGAGCGTGACGCGCGAGCGCCATGCGCCGAGATCATCGAGGAACGCGGCGATCGAATCGCCGAGATCCTCGATCAGCGGGCCGATCGCGGTCTCTTGCAGGAAGTGCGTGTCCCAGCCGAGCGCGCCGCCCACGGCGTCGACCGTCGTCGCGACGAGGCCGACATCGGCCTTCACGAGTTTCGCGATCTCGCGAAGCCCGCGGCCGAGGACGGTGTCGGGGTAGCGCATGCCGCTCCTCTCGCCGTTCCCGCGAAGTTCACGCAGCTTTCGCTCCGCCTCGAGCGTGGCGCGGCCCGCTGCGCCGATGCGCGTGGGGTCGGCTTCGTAGAGCCCGCGCAGGGCCGCGAGCACGCGCGGGTCGTCGCCGGCGAGGTCGAAGTCGTTGACGCGCTGGAGCACCACGCCGCCCGGTGCCCCGCGCAGCGATTCGGGCAGCGTCGTGCCGATCGCAACGGTGCCGAGCGCGCCGGGCGCAGGCGTGCGCGCGCGAAGGTAGCGCGCGATCCAGCCAGCGCCGCCGCGGCCGCCGTGCTCGAGGAAATCCTGCGCCTCGAAGTGGCTGCGCGAGGTGTCGGCGGTTCCCGCGCCCGTCACGATGCGCAACGCGCCGCGCTCCCAGTGAGGCATCAGCGCGCGCATGCGGGCGTTGAGGCCGAACACACCGTCGAGATCGATGACATCCGCCTTCGAGACCGCGAGCGTCGGCCGCGCGCGGTGGTAGCCGTCGAGCCCATGCGGCGGCACGAGCGTCAGGCCATCGGCGCCGCCGCGCAGAAACACAACGACCAGCGTGCGCTCGCCAGCGGGGCTCGCTCGGAAGCCGGGGTCGATCGCGTCGGTGCGGGTGATGCGCATGGCGTTCGTCATGCTCGTCAATGCCACTGGAATGCGGGCGCCGCGAGCGCGACGCCAAGCTGGTCGCCCGAGTCGCGCACGAGCGCGAGTTCGGTGTCGGCCGCCGCGCGGCCGAAGAGATGCGCAAGCCGCGCCTCGAGCGA
>CAIXEV010000054.1 GCA_903918555.1 uncultured bacterium
CGCCGCACGAGCACTCGGGCTTCGGCCGCTTTGCTCCCGACGCGAAGGACCGCCAGACCGAGTTCCTCGTCGCGCATCTGCGGGACGGCCGCTGATGGTCCGCTGCCCCGCGTGCGGATACGCACTCGGGAAGCTCGACGGCGCGCCGCGCGCCGCAGGCGCCGCGTTCGAGCGCGATGTCATCTGCCCCGAGTGCGGGTGGAAGACTCCCGCGGGTTCGCGCGTCGCCGTTGGAAGCGGGCTCGCGCTTGCGGTCGGTTCGCGGATCGAGTGGAAGAAGCAGTGGCCGTTCGCGATGCTCTTCCTCTTCGCGATCTTCGTCTGGCTTCCGCCGCTCGTGCGCGACATCTTCGCCTGGCTCGCGGGCGGCGCGACGCCGGGGTTCGACACGATCATCTTCGCGGTCGGCGTGGCAGCGCTCGTCGTCGCGCTCGTTGGCGCAGGGCGCTTGCGGCGGCTGCGCGCGGGCGTCCGCGCCGACGCCGGTTTCGACGAGAAGCAGGAGGCGATCCTCTTCACGCGCGGATGGCTCTTCGCGCCGGGCGCGCTCATCTCGTTCGACCGGACGAAGCCGAAGACCGAGATCGCGTGGACCGACGCGCGCGTGGTGCGCGCGGTGCGGGTCGTGGAACGCGGTCCGACCGATTTCGTCTCGCAGTCGACTCCGTGCGAAGTCTTCGCGCTGCTGCTGCCGCCCGGCCCGCCGCTCACGCTTCCGGTCTTTCTCCGCGCCGAGGCGCCGTCCGCGCGCCTTTCCGATGGGTTCCTCGCCTCACTGCGCGCGCCCGTCGAGACCGACACCCTCGCCCAACTCGAGGCGTGGCGTTCGACCGCAGGCGCGGGCGACCACAAGTTCGTTGCGCGCCGCGCGCAGTCTGCCGGCGCGCCGGCGCCGGGCGTCGAGATGACCGACGCGGGAACCGGCGTCGTCGTGCGAGGCTGGCCCGCCACTCCGCGGCCGAGCGACGCGAGGGCGGCGGTTCGGCTTGGCGGCGCGCAGCTCGTGCCCGCGCTCGCCGGCCTCTGCGGCGCATTCGCGGTGATGTTCGTGATGGGCGGCATTCCCACGGTGCTGGGCGCGACCATGTTCGGCCTGAACTTTGTCTTGTTCGCCGCGGTGATTGCGTACTTGGGGCGCCGCGCGCGCCGCAACGCCGGCGCCGTCGCCGTCTGGCGCGTCACGCCCACGGGCGTCTCGATCAAGCAGGGGTCGTCGCGCTACGAGGTTCCGCGCGCCGCGATCCGCTCGATCGACCTCGAGACGGCGCTCGGTGTCCCGTATCTCACGATCACGGCCGGCAAGTCGAAGAAGCCCGACGCGACGATCATCCCCGACGACTGGGGCGGCCTTTCGCCGACCGAGGCGCACGCGCGCGCGCAGGCCGCGCTCCGGGGCGAGTCGGTGCGCTGATGAGCGAGACCGCTGGCTCGTGATCGCTCCCGACGGCCTCGAGGCCCACAAGGGATGTCTCGAGCCGCGGGAGAGCCGCACCTTCCGCTTCCATGAGTGTCTCGGCGCGGGCGATGGAAGGATCGTGGCTTCGATCCGACCGATCCCGATGCGCGAGGTCGGCTCGGCGAAGCTCAGCGACGAGTTGCACACGGCGATACCGCCGGGTTCGGCGGCCGCACTCGCTGACGCGCTCGTCGAGGGCTTGTGTCTTCTCGAGGTGGAGAAGCGCCATCAACTCGCCTGCCTCGAGCTGCGCGAGAGCCACGGGGTCCCGTATCTCGTGCTGCGATTCCGCCGTTGGTGGAACGGCTCGGCCCGCATCGTGCCCGGCGACTGGCTCGGCATGGCGCCGGCC
>CAIXEV010000055.1 GCA_903918555.1 uncultured bacterium
GCAGTCGAGTTTTGCCTTTAGCGAGGTTCGACTCGGCGTTGCGCCGGCATGACGGCGACGGTGGCGGTCGAAGTGTGGATGCGGCCCTGCGCTTCGGTCGCGGGCACGCGCTTCACCTGATGGGTGCCGCCCTCGAACTGCAGCGCGGCGAACGCGCCTGCGCCCTCGACCGTGGCGATCGCGTGGGTGAGGCCGCCCGCGTCGCCCGGCTTCGTCTCGACCACCTCGAAGCGCCAGCCGCGGCGGGCGGCGTAGGCGCGGTACATCTCGAAGACCTCGCCCGCCCAGAGCGCGGCCTCGTCGCCGCCGACGCCCATGCGGACCTCGAGCACGAAGCTCGGGATCGCGGCCTCGTCGCTCGTGACGAGCGCCTTCACGATGTGCTGCGCGAGCTCGCGGCAGCGCGCGTCGAGGGCGGGGCGTTCGGTCTTCGCGAGCGCTGCCATCTCGGCGTCGCCGGAGGCGATGAGTTCGTCGAGGCCGGCGAATTCGGTGGCGGCGCGCGCGAGGTCGGCGTGGGGCTCGAGCGTGCGCGCGAGCACGGCGCGCCGGCGCGAGAGCGCGGTCGACTTGCGGTGATCGGCCGCGACGGCGACATCCTCGAGCTGCGCGGCGAGACCGTCGTCCTCGGCGGCCTGCGCGGCGAGGATGCGGCGCAGGTTCTCGGGGAGGAGCGCGTCGATGGTCGCGCGCGCGGCGGGGGAGACGGAGTTGGCGGGGTGGGCGGACACGGACCGGAAACGGAGATGGTACGGGTGGTGCGAGGCGCGTGCCATGAGATGTGCCCATGAGATGTGCACGGCACGTGCCGTGCAGTGCCTGGCACTGGATGGCACGTGCCGTGCACTGCAGCCTGGGTTGTCTTCAGGAGCCCGTCGGAGTGGTGTTCTTGGCGATCGTCTCGAGAAGGCCGCGCATCTTGTCGTCCGCCGCAGGGTCGCGCTGGTCCGCCGACTGCATCGCGACGGTCGGCTGCACATGCGACTCGCCGCAGATCACGACGAGCAGGTTCGAGACCAGGCGCGCCTCCTCGCCGGGCTGCAGCTTGTGTCCCTTCTCGCCGAGAAGCTCGATCGCGTGATGGACGATCTGCACGGCGCCGTCGACGATGACCTTGCGCGCGTCGACGAGCGCCTGCGCCTGCTGCCTGACGAGCATCGCGCGCGCGATCTCCGGTGCGTAGCTCAGGTCACTCAGCTCGAAGGAGACGACCTCCGCCCCCGCCACACCGACCTTCGATTGGAGCATCTCGCGCATCTCGCGAGCGATTCCCGCGGTCTCGCTCTTCAGGCTCGTCTCGTGCGTCGCGGACTCGTACGGATAGCGCGACGCGACCTGCTTGAGCACGGCCATCGCCTGCGTCCGCACGAAGGCGGGCGCGTCCTCGACATCGAGCGCGGCGCGCTTCGAGTCGACGAACCGGAAGGTGACGACGGCTGCGACGACGATCGGGTTTCCATTGCCGTCGGCGACGACGGTGCGGTGCACCTCGATCGCCTGCTGCTTGGTCGAGATGCGGATCGCCCGTCGGCCCCAGAGGACCGCCCAGTAGAGCCCCGGTTGCTGCACGAGGCGCGCGAACTTGCCCCAGCGCAGGAGCACGATCTCCTCCTGCGGCTGAACGACGAGCCAGGACCCGAGCAGTGTGAGCGGGAAGAGGAGGACGCTGAGGATGGCGGTGAGGATGGTTCCCATGGTCGATCTCAAGGCCGCTCGAAGGCGCCCGTGGCGGCTGAGGATACCCCTGTCGGTGCGGGCAAGGCGGATCGGACGACC
>CAIXEV010000056.1 GCA_903918555.1 uncultured bacterium
GTGCCTGGCACTGCTTGGCACGTGCCGTGCGCTGGTCGGGGGCGGTAGGATCCCCGCATGGCCATCCGCCGCGTCAGTACCCCGATCGCACTCCTCATCGGGGCGGCGTTGATCGGGCTCGGCGTCTACCTCAACCGCCAGGGACTCCGGTCCACGCCGACCCCCGCCGACACCGCGTCGGGCGAGATCGACACGGTTCTCGGCAAGCGACGCCCCGCGGCCACCGGCGTCCAGTTTGCGAAGCTGGCCGTCTCGCCCGAGAAGGTCGAGCTTGGCGTCGTCTCAACTTGCGGTGCCCGCCGAACCTTCGATGTCGCCCTCGCGAACGACGGCGAGAAGCCGGTCCGCGTCGACGGCTGGGTCTCGACCTGTGCGTGCATGGCGCCGACGATCGCCCCGGGGTTCGTCATCGAGCCCGGGGATGTCTTCACGCTCCCCGTCGCCGTCGAGCCATGGGACTTCGGTTCGCAAAGCCACCGCATCGACTTCCGAGTCTCCGGCGAGGGCCTCTCCCCGAACGCCACGGCAGGGCGGCTGCGCGTGAACTTCACCGTCGAGGGCCCGCTTCGCGCGCGTCCTGCGGCCGTCACGCGTCCCGAACTCGCGCGCAATTTCGCGGTCAACATCGATCGAGTGCTCCCCGACGGCTCCTTTCTCCCCGAGGCCTACGAGATCCTCGGCGTCGAGCCGCGCGTCGCGCCGATCCTGCCGCCGCTCGAGCCCGGTCACGGCGCGATCAACATCGACTTCCAGGCGATCGATGACCTCGCGGCGTCCCCAAGTGGCGCCGATCTCGCGGCCTTCGAGTGGACCGAGACCCCCAGGGGGCGCCGCTGGAAGTCGATCGAACTGACTGTGCGCACAAGCCTCGAGGCGTGCCCCGAGATGCGCGTCCGCGTGCGAAACCGCGGACGCTGATCGCGCCAAAGCAAACCGCTGATCGCGCCGAAGCGAACGACAGCTCGCGCCCGTGGCACCAAGGGCTTCCTACGCACCAAAGCGAGCAAGTCGCGAAGCCGGTTGCTCGAGCTCAAACCTCGACGAGCCTCAAACCTCGACGAGCTCAAACCTCAACAAGCATCGTCACCGCGTTGCCGCCGCCGAGGCACAGCGAGCAGATGCCGCGCTTGCCGCCGGTGCGCTTCAGCTGGTGGATGAGCGTGACGAGCACGCGCGCGCCGCTCGCGCCGATCGGGTGGCCGAGCGCCACGCCGCCGCCGCAGATGTTCAGCTTCGACTCGGGGATCCCGAGCGGCTTGATGTCGACGAGCACCTGGCCCGCGAACGCCTCATTGATCTCGAAGAGGTCGATGTCGGCGACCGTGAGGCCGTTCTTCGCGAGGATCGCCTCGATGCCGAGCTTCGGCGCGAAGAAGAGCTCCTTCGGCGCGGTGCCGGCGGTGTTCGCGTCGATGATCTTCGCAATCGGCGTCGCACCCGTCTTCTTGAGGCCTTCCTCGCTCATCACGAGGACGGCGGCCGCGCCGTCCGAGATCTGGCTCGCGTTGCCCGCAGTGGCGGTGCCTTCCTTGCCGAACGCGGGCTTCAGCTTCGCGAGGCCGTCGGCCGTCGTGTCGGCGCGAATGCCCTCATCGGCGTCGACGCCGACCTTCGCCATGCACTGCTCGGCCGAAAGCGCGACGATCTCGCCCTTGAAGTGGCCAGCGGCGGTCGCCGCGGCCGCGCGCTGATGGCTCTGCGCGGCGAAGCGGTCCTGCTCCTCGCGGGAAACGCCGTGCTTCGTGGTGATGAAGTCGCACGCGCAGCCCATCGCCCACTTCTCGAAAGCGCAGGTGAGGCCGTCGGCCGCCATGTGGTCCTGCATCGTGCCAGGGCCGTACTTCACGCCGTTCCTCATGTGCATCATGTGCGGCGCGAGATCCATGTTCTCGACGCCGCCCGCGAGGACGACATGGTTGTCGCCCGCGCGGATCGACCGCGCGGCCTGCATGACGGCCTCGAGGCCGGAGCCGCAGACCTTGTTCACGGTGACGGCGCTGATCGATTCAGGAAGGCCCGACTGGAGCGCGACCTGGCGCGCGGGGTTCTGCCCGACGCCCGCCTGCAGCACGCAGCCCATGATGCACTCGTCGACATGCGCGGCTGCGCCCGGAACCTCGGCGAAGAGCGCCTTCGCGACATACGAGCCAAGAGTCGGCGCAGGCACGCGGGCGAGGCCGCCCATGAACTTGCCGATCGGGGTGCGGCGGGCTGCGACGATGTAGGCGGCGGGACGGGCGGTCATGGTGGATCCTTCGGGAAGAATGCGGGAAGCCTGAGGCGGCGGGCGGGGGGGCGGTCCTCGTGCGGTCCTCGTGCGGTCCTCGTGCGGTCCTCGGGCGGTCCTCGTGAGGTCCTCGCGCGGCCGCCCGCGGGGCAGCGATGATAGCGGGGCAGGGACGGCGCGCCTTCGACCGCGAAACAGGCTATTTTCACCCCCGTCCCGTCCGACCACCGATCGCGAGCCGCGCATGCCCAACAGCCACGACCTCTCCGAGAACCTGATGAGCCTCCAGAGCCACATCCTGCTCGAGGAGGCGAAGTTCCCGACGGCAAGCGGCGACTTCACCTGGATCATCAGCGCGATCTCGCTCGCCGCGAAGTCGATCGCCAACCATGTCCGCCGCGCGCGCCTCTCGGGCGCGATCGGAAAGATCGGCGAGACGAATGTCCAGGGCGAGGAGCAGCAGAAGCTCGACATCATCGCGAACCGGGCGATCATCCGCTGCCTCGGCACGCGCGCGTCGGTCGCCGTGCTTGCGAGCGAGGAGCACGACGAGCCCACGATCCTGCGCCGCGGCAACGAAGGCGGGAAATACTGCGTCATGTTCGATCCGCTTGACGGAAGCTCGAACCTCGACACAGGCGTCGGCGTGGGCACGATCTTCTCGATCCTGCGCAACGACCCGCACATCCACGACGCGCAGGAGACGGTCTGCCAGCCGGGCACGCACCAGGTCGCGGCGGGCTATGTGCTCTACGGCTCGTCGACGATCTTCGTCCTCACGACCGGCAACGGCGTCGCGCTCTTCGAGCTCGATCCGTTCATCGGATCCTTCCTGCTCGTGAAGGAGAAGGTGCGCATTCCCGAGACGAACAAGGTCTACTCGGTGAACGAGGCCTACCGCGAGAGTTTCCCCGACGGCTATCGACGCTATCTCGACTGGGCGCACCAGAGCGGCTATTCGTCGCGCTACATCGGCTCGATGGTGGCCGATGTGCACCGCACGCTGCTGACGGGCGGCGTCTTCATGTATCCGCCGACGAAGAAGAACCCCGAGGGCAAGCTGCGCTACCTCTACGAGGCGAGCCCGATGGCGATGATCATCGAGCAGGCGGGCGGCCTCGCGTACTCGGGCTCGAGGCGCACGCTCGAGCATCAGCCGCGCGAGGTCCACGAGCGGGTGCCCGTCCTGCTCGGGTCGCGCGGAGAGGTCGAGAAAGTGCGCGAATTCGTCGGGTGAATTGAATGTACGCCGAGGCTGCTACGCTGTGCGCATGGGCAGATCGATCCATGTCATCGGTTCGATGATGATCGACCGCGTGTCGCGCGTGCGCGCGCTGCCGCGCGCCGGCGAGACCGTCGTCGCCCTGTCGAGTTCGGTGCATGCCGGGGGGAAGGGCGCCAACCAGGCCGCCGCCGCCGCGAAATGCGGCGCGCGCGTGCGCATGCTCGGACGCACCGGGCGCGACGGCGCGTTCATCGTCGACGCGCTGCGGGCCGCGCGGGTCGATGTCGACGCGATCTCGACCACGGACGCCGTGTCGGGCGCCGCGACCGTGCTCGTCGCCGAGAGCGGGGAGAACGCGATCGTCATCGCGCCCGAGTCGAACACGCGCCTCGTGCTCGCGGAGATCGCGGCGTTCCTCGAGCCGGCCGCGCAGGGCGACATCGTCCTCTTCCAGAACGAATGCTCGTGCCTGCACGACGGGATCGCGCACGCCGCGGCGCGCGCGCTGCGCGTTTGGCTGAACGCGGCGCCGGCCGATGCGACGCTTCGCGCGATCCGCTACGAGAAGCTGTCGGGCCTTGTCGTCAACGAGACCGAGGCGGAGGCGCTGACGGGCGAGCCGGATCCGGCGCGCGCGCTCGAGACGCTGGCCGCGCGCATGCCGCACGGCACCGTGATCGTCACGCTCGGCGCGCAGGGCGCGATCGCCGCGACCGGCAGCGCGCGCCACGCGCACCGCGGCTTTGCGGTCGACGCGGTCGACACGGTCGGTTGCGGCGACGCGTTCGTCGGCGCGTATCTCGCGGCGACCGCGGAAGGCCGCGGACTCGACGAGTCGCTCGCGCGCGCGAACGCAGCGGGGGCGCTCGCCGCGATGCGCGCGGGCGCGCTCCCGTCGCTCGCGACGCGAGAGGAAATCGACCTCGCCGCAGCGCTCCCCGAACGCGCGCGCCTCGCCCCGCGGGCGGCCGCAGCGGCGCGCACGCGAGTGCCAACCGCGTGCGTCGGGTGCGGCTACGACCTGACAGGCAAGGCGGTCGGCCAGAAGTGCCCCGAGTGCGGCCGCACGGTCGAGTTCGTCGGAGCCGTGCCGCCACCGCCATTCACGCGAGCCTTCGTCGAGCGCATCAGGCGCGGCGCGCAGCTCACGAGGCTGGGCGCGCTGGTCCTTCTTCTCGTGCCCATCGTCTTCCTCGCGGGCGCATTCGTCACCAACAGCGTCCGCGGGTTCAATGGCCTTGAGTTCATCGGTTGGACGCTGCTCGTCTTCGTTCCACTGATGGCGTTCCAGCTCGTGGTGCAGGCGGTCGGAACGGCGCGCATCGCCGTGCCCGCGCTCCCGCTGCGCACTCGCCGCATGATCCTGATCGCAGGCATCGTCCGCGCAATCGGCTTCCTGCTCACAGGGACCATGGTGCTCAACGCCAGGTTCGACTGGGTCGATCTTCCCGACGGAAGATGGATGACCGCGATCTTCCTCGGCATCATTCCGGCCGCGGTGATCGGGTCGGACATCGTGCTCGTCTGGATGCTCCGCTCGGTCGTCGCCGCGCTCAACGCGCACACGGCGTGGCGCTACCGCGTCGCCGCGAGCATCGCGCGCGTCGCGATCTTCGCGGTGCCCGTGATCGCGGTCTTTCCGTTCACCGGGTGGTACTTCGCGCCGACGCTGTGGGCGATGTGCGTCGCGATCTGCCACAAGGAGGTCGTCGAGTCCGCGCGCGCCGCGCTGCGGCGGATGGAGGCAGGTCCGCGATCGGCGGGCTCGGCGTGAGCGTCGAGCACGAGCATCTCGGCGAGTGCCTCGCCTGCGGCTACGACACCGCGGGGCGTTCGGTCGGCGACAGTTGCCCCGAGTGCGGGGCGGTCGTCGTCGCGAACCCGTTTCGCGGCGGATGGCGGAGCGCGAAGGTGCGGAGGCGGTTCCTCCGCGGTTCGCGCTGCATGGTTGCGGCGGCGGCGTTGATCGGTGCCAGCATCGGGGGGGTGCTCCTGATCATGCTCACGCCACTCGATCAGTATCCCGTGACGATGACGATTTCCACCGCGATGGCGTTCTCCGGCATCGCGGTGCTTGCAGCATCGGCGGTCCTGCTCGCCTTCGTCTGGCGTGCGATCGTGGCGGGACGCGTGCTCGTCATCACCATCGCGCTGCTCCTTGCGTCGTTTGTGGGGTCTTCCATCGCCCCGCTCTTGGGAATCGCGCCGACGATGGAGTTCGCGGGCGCCATATGGTCGCTTCTCGGTGCGGCGATCGCCGCCGCGCCGATCTACCTTGCGAGGTCGAGCGGTCGGCCGATGCGCTTCCGCTCGCTTCCGTTCGCTTCGTCCGGCGCACTTATCGCAGTTGCGATCATGGCGCTCACATTCTCCTCGTGGGGGCGGCCTTACGAGGAGTTCGCAACCGCACTCGTGCTGGCGAGCCAGTTCGGCACCGCGGCATCGTTCAGCTCCTTGCAGCGTTCGATCGCCGTCGGGTTTCGTCAACCGAAGGACGCCGCTCATGCTTGATCCGCAGCCGGTGATCGAGCCGCCGCTGCTCGTGCATCACAAGTGTCACCAGTGCGGCTTCGACCTGCACGGTCGGCAGTACGGCGAGCGCTGCCCCGAGTGCGGCACGATCATCGAACGGCTCGCGCCGCCGTGGTGGAACTCGGAATCGCTTGCGCGCATCGCGCGCGCGGCCGCGAGGGCCAAGTGGGCGAGTCTCACACTGATGCTGCTGCCCATCCTCGGGCTCCTGATGGCCGTCACCGGGATGGGACGGTTCTTCAGCGGCAGGGGCTATGTCTTGATTGCGTGCGCCATGCTTCTTCTGCAGGTGGGCGTCCAGGCGGCCGCCGTCGAGACGGTCGCGCGGCAGCCGATCGGAGACGCCCGCCGGCGCTGGCTTCGCGGCGCGACCGTGCTGAGGCTCTGTGTCTTCGCGGCCATACTCGCGGCCGTGATGGTCGAAGTGGTCGTGCAGGTGATTGTGCCTGATTGGATCGCCATCACGCTCTACTTCAGTGCGCCGACGGCGGTGGTGGCGACCGATGTCGTCGCGATGTGGGTGTTCCGCTCGCTCGCGCGGGAGATGCGCTGGCGCGACACGGCGTGGCACGAGGGCGCGACGGCGATCGCGCGGGGGATGCTCGTGTTTGCGGGCCTGCTCGTGATCATGCCATGGTGCGGATGGATATTCGCGCCGATGATCTGGGCCGCGAGCCTCGCGCAGGGCTTCCGTGCGCTCGAGCGGTTCGCGAAGGCGGGGGTTGCGGCACAATGAGCAGATCAGTTGAACCGCGACAGACAGTCGCACGGCCCACTTCGACCGTGTCGCCGCATGAGACCTGCGAGAAGTGCGGTTTCGATCTTCATGGTCGGGCGGCGGGCGAACGCTGTCCCGAGTGCGGTACGCAGATCGTGGTGCTCGGCTGGCTGAACGCCACATCGCTTGGAGAGATCGAGCGTTCGGCGCGCCGGGCCAAGTGGGCGAGCCTCGCGATGCTCGCGCTGCCGCTGTTCTTCCTCGGCTGGATCGTCCTCGTCGCCGGGTTCGAGCCGAGCGCCATCTTCGACGCGAGTGCCGCGCTGCGCGCAGCGGAGGCCTTTGCGATCGTCGTGCTGCTGCCGATGCAGGTGGTGTTCCAGGCGGCGGCGATCGAGGCCGTCGCGCGGCAGCAGATCGGGCTGCGGTGTGGAAGGAGGCTGCGCATCGCGAACACGGTGCGCATTGTGGCGCTACTCGTGGCTGCGGCCGCTGTGATCGTGGGGGAGGGGATTGCCGATCTGCCTGATTGGGCCATCTATCTCGTCTACTTCGGGGTTCCGCTCGTCATGGGCGCGTCGGACCTTGAGGCGATCCAGAAGTGCATCAACCTGTCGGATGAGGTCGGCTGGGAAGACGCCGCGGAGGAGGAACTGATCACGAAGCTCGCATGGGTCGCGATCCTCGTCGGAGCGGTCGGCTTGCTCGTTCCGATCATCGGTTGGTTCATCGTCGGTCCGTTGCTGTGGTTCGGCGGACTGGCGCTCTGCTTCCGTGCGATGGAGCGATTTGGCCGCGGAGCGCGCACCCTTTTACCTGCGGCTGCAGCGGGCGATGGAGTGTTGGCTGCGCGCGCTGAGGGAGGCTCGGCATGACGGTTCTCGAGCAGGGCGCTCGGTGCAGGTGCGACTATGACCTCGCGGGGAGGTCGGTGGGGGAACGCTGTCCGGAGTGCGGCGCTGTGATTGCGCCGAGCCGGTTCCGCGGCGCCTGGACCGACTCGTGGGCGCGCCGCCGGTTCTTGCTTGGTGCGAGCGTGTTCATCGGCGCCGCTGCGGTCGAGACGATTCGGGCGGGGCTTCAGTTTGTCGCGCAGTTCTTCGGATCCGATGGCCTGTGGCTTGTCTGGTTGAACTTCGTTGCGCCGCTGTGCCTGCTGGCGGCGATCGTGCTTGCGACCGCCGCGAGGCGGGTCGCGCTGATTTGGCTGCCGGTGACAGCTCTCGCGGCGCGCGCCGTCTGTGAAGCGGCCATGTTCCACGCCCGTTCCGTCGGCTGGCTGATGGAGATCGAGGTCTACCGATGGTTCTTCATCGTCTGGGCGGCGGCGAGCGTGTCGGCCGCGATGCTCCCGGTTGTGATCGCGCGGTCGTCGGGGCAGCCGCAGAGCCGGGCGGCGATGTGGTGCTGCTGCCTGGTTGGTGCGTTCGGGAACGCGTACTGCGGACTCACGGTGGTGGATACAGGCATCACGCAGCACATCCGAGATCTGATCCAGTGGATCGCGCCGGGCGGGATCGGGGGGAGTTCGATGACCCTCAGCTTCGCGCTGGGCGCAGCGGGGACGGCGCTTGGCTACCTGCTCCTCGTGCGCGGCATCCGCCGCGCCGAGTAGCGCCCGAACTGGTGCACGGCACGTGCCATGCAGTGCCAGGCACTGCACGGCACGTGCCGTGCACCAGTTCTCACCGCGCGCGCTTGTTTTCGATGTCGATCGCGTACACCCCGCTCGTCGCCGTCACGAACAGCGTCTTGCCGTCCTTGCCGCCGAGCGCGCAGTTCGAGGTGCGCTCGGGGAAGCGGATCTGGCCGAGCGCCTTGCCCTCGGGCGAGATCACGAAGATCGCCGCGCGCGGCGGCACCGCCACATACAGGTTGCCCTTGTCGTCGACGGCGAGGCCGTCGCCGCCGATCGTCTCGCGCGTGCCTGGCGGGATCTTGTAGAACTCGCGCCCCGCGCCGAGCTTGCCCGGACCCTCGATCGGGTACGCCATGATCGTGAGCGAGAGGTAGGGGACGACATAGACCGTCTTGCCGTCGGCCGACAGGTTGATGCCGTTCGGTCCGCGCAGCTTGGCATCGGAGATCACCTCGACCGCCTCGCTCGCGCCCTTGCCGACGAAGTACACCGCGTCGGGCGGCGCGCCTTCGCGGCGGCGGCCAAGCACGGGCGCCGTGAACCAGATGCCGCCGTCGTCGTCGACCACGAGATCGTTCAGGCGACCGAGCGCGGTGCCCGTCTTCTCATCCGGCTGCGCGCGCTTGTCGCAGACGACCGAGATCGAACCGCTCGCAGGATCGATCTTCGTGATCGCGCCGGGACTCGCCTGCGCGCCGTAGAGCGTGCCGTCCTTCGCGAGGTAGAGCCCGAAGGTCGCGTTCGATTTCGTGCTGATCGACTTCGCGCCCATCGGATCGAGCCGAAGGATCTCGTTCGCGGGGATGTCGACGAAGTACACCGTGCCGTCGGGCGCGCACGCCGGGCCTTCGGTGAAGTTGTGGCCTTCCGACCACTTGTAGATCGGAGTGCCCTTCTTGACGACGCCCGCGATGTCCTCGCTCGCCTCGCTGTCCTTGCGCGGCCACTTGGCCTCGAGCGCGGGCGCGGCGGGCGGCGTGACTTGTACGGGCGGCGTGGCCTGTACGGGAGGGGCGGTCGGAGCGCCTGCGGGCGAGGACTGCTGCATGCACAACGCTACGGCGACGGTGAACAGTGTCATGGCGGGGATCCTTCCGCGTCAGGGCTGCGTGGCCGCCGCAGGCTTCGCGGCGACGGCGACATCGACGAGCATGCCCGGCTGCAGGAACGCGGGCGGATGCTCGACCGCGTAGATCACCTGCATCACGCGCGTGTCGATCCGCTCGGCGTTCTCGCCGGTCAGCGTCTTCTTGGGCTGGACATCGGGCACGACGCGCACGAAGCGCAGCGACACCTGCATGCGGCTTCCGCCGCGGATCGTCGCCACCGCCTTGCCCGCGCGGTCGAAGCGCCAGCTGTCGAGTTCGTCGATGTCGGTGCGCACATGCAGCGTCGAGATGTCGCCAAGCCGCAGGAGCGCGGTGGAGTTCGGACCTGTGGCCTTGTACTCGCCGACATGCGCGTCGAGCTTGAGGACCGTTCCCGCGATCGGCGCGCGCACGACGAGGATCTCGCGCGCCACCTCCGTCTCGCGCAGCTGGCTCTCCGCGACGCCAAGCTGAGCCTGCGCCGCGGCCGCGTCGGCCGCAGCCGCGCGCGCGTCGCCTTCCGCCACGGCCATCTCCTCCGGATACGCGCCCGCCTTCACCCGCACGAGCTTCGCCTCCGCCTCGGCGAGCTGGGCCACGGCGATGGCGACGGCGGCCTCGAGCGTCGGCTGTTCGTTCGCAGTGGTGCCGCGATCGGTGACGCGGATGAGGCGATCGAGCCGCCCCCTCGCATCGGCCACCGATGCGCGGCGCGCCTCCACCACCGCCAGCGACTCCGCGACATCCTCGGCGCGGGGCTTGACCTTCAGCTCCGCGATGCGGGCCTTCGCTGCGTCGGCGCGCGCGGCGGCCGCGGAGGCCTGCGCGCGCACCGTCTCGACGGTCGCGCGAGCGGTGGCGATCCGCGCGTCGGCATCGCGTGGATCGATCTCGACAAGCGGCGCGCCGGCCTCGACGCGCGCGCCTTCCTCGACGAACACCCTCGTCACCACGCCGCCAACCTGCGCGCCGATCTGGATCGTCTCGCTCGACGGCTCGATGATGCCGACGCCGGCCACGCGGTCGGGGAAGGGGATCGACGGCGGCGCGACGGGCTCGAGCCCGGTCTTCGGCGCCGTGTTGAAGCGCGCGACGGCGATGGAGGTGAGCGCGAAGCCGCCGGCGGCAAGAATGGGAAGGGCGATGAGGCGGAGCTTCATGGTGGAATCCGGTTGCTGTGCTCAGAGGCTCTGATGCGGCTGCGAGGCGTGCTCGCCGCGCGAGATCCGGTCGACGACGCCGTCGTTCATGTGGGCGATCGAATCGGCGAGGTGGAAGATGCGGTCGTCGTGCGTCACGACCACGACCGCGCGGTCGGGTCGGCGCGAGCGGTCGCGGATCAAGGTCATCACGCGGCGGCCGAGCTCCGCGTCGAGCGCGCTCGTCGGCTCGTCGCAGACGA
>CAIXEV010000057.1 GCA_903918555.1 uncultured bacterium
AAACCTGTCTGATAACGCTCGAAGGCTGCGTCAGCCGTCGAGGCGCTTGAGGCGCATGCTGCGCACACGCACCTCCGTCGGTTCGCCCGCGTGGATCTGAACGCCGATCTTTCCGCCCTTTGCGCGCTCGGCCGAGTCGTCGACCACGACGGCGGTGGTCTTGCCGTCGAGCATGTGGCGCATGGTGTTGCCCTTCGCCACGACGCGGTAGGTGTGCCACTGGGCGAGGTCGGACGGCGGCTGCGGCGGTCCGGCGAGCGGCGTCAGGGTGCGCTTGCCCGCGGAATCGATCTCGAGGCGATTTCCGCGCTCGGCGAGGATGCCGCGGCCGCCCTCCTCGTAGCACATGGCGGTGTAGTTCGGCGCGGGGTGCGCGTCGATCTGCGGGCCGCGCATGCGGCTCGGCTCGAACATCTCGCTTCGATACTGGATGCCCGAGTTGTTGCCGACGAGCTTCAGCTCGACCTCGAGCTCGAAGTCGCGCACCTCGCCGTTCCAGACGAGGAAGGTGTTGTGCGGCGCGGGATTCGCGTCGCTCGTGCGGCCGACGATCTCGCCGTTCTCGACCGACCAGAACTTCGGGTCGTAGGTGAACGCGGCGAGCGGCGACGCTGCGCCTGCGGTCGCCTGCGAGCTCGACACGACCTGCAGGAAGCCGTCGTCGTCGATCTTCATGAACGCGGCGTCGGCCGGATCGCCGCCCGAGCGCAGGAACGCCATGAGATCGAGGAGCTCGCCCTCGGAGAGCGTGTCGAGGAGATGCGCGGGCATCGGCGAGGTCGTGCTCGGCGCGATCGACTTGATCGACTTGCGCTCGATGCGTTCGCGCGCATCGGAGAGGAGGCTCGGGCGGATCTCGATCGCGTCGGGCGCGTCGGCCACGATGCGGCCGGTCACCACGCGGCCGTCGGCGAGCGTGATGTCGCTGTTCTGGTACTGGTCGCTGATCGTCTTGTTCGGTTCGACGAGCGACGCGGCGAGATCCTCGACCGAGAAACGCCGCGAAACAGCGGTGAGCTCGGGTCCGCCGCTGCCGCCGACGCCGCCGACGCGGTGGCATTGCGCGCACTGTGTGGCGCGGTAGGCGCGCAGGCCCTCGGCGTGGTCGCGGCCAGCCGCAAACTGCGGCGCGAGCGCGACGATCGAATCGACCGTCCACGCGCGTCCCGGTCCACGCGCGACGAGCACGAGGTCCTCCGACTGCTTGCCGGCCGCCGTCATCGCGAGGAACTCGCGCTCGCCTTCGGGCGCGTTGGCGACGAACTCCTCGCCCATCCGGTTGAGGAAGCCCGCGAACGAGTTGCCGCCGCTTGCGCGACGGAGGTCGGCCACCGCGCGCGCGAAGCGGATGCGGAGGTCGGGCGTCCAGCCGTTCTTCGCGTCGCGCATCGCGTAGGCGATCGCGATCTTCCGCGTGGCGGGCGCGTTCGCGATCATCTCCTGCACCGCGCGGCCGTACGGACCGCCGCGCGCAAGCAGCGCTGCGTCGGCGCCCTTCGCGAGCCCCGGCGCCTCGCGCACATCGGGCTTCTCGAGAAGCGCGACCGACACGGGAATCGCCTCGGGCGCGTTCATCTTCGCAAGCCACGCAGCGCGATGGGCGTCGAGCTCGTGCGCGCCGTCGACGCCGTCCTTCGCGGGGAAATGCGCGAGGACCGCGCGCTTGAGCGCGTCGCCGCCCGCGAGGTCGCTCGACTTCGAGGCGAAGCGCAGGAACCACAGCTCGCACGCGCGCAGCCACTCGCGCTCGAGCGCGGTGCCGCGGACTTGCGGCTCGAGCGCGACGAGCCGTGCTGCGACTGGAGCGGCATCAAGCGCCGGTTCGCCCGTGCGGCAGAGCGCGACGAGCGCGAGGATCGACGGCTGTGCGTCGGCCGATCCGACCGCGCGCTCGCGCCACTGCGCGGGATTCTGGTGCTCAAGCACGATGCGCGCGGCGCTGCGAACGCCGGCGTCCTCGGACTGCAGGCCATCGAAGGCACGCGCGACGGCCGCAGGGCCGGCCGCCCAATCCATCGGGCGGTGGAACTTCTCAAGCTCACGCCGCTCGACGAGCGTCGCCGGCGGCTGCTTCGGCGCGCGCTTGATCGCGATCGGATTCTCCGCGCGCACGCGGTAGATTGCGCTCGGCAGGTTGCGTCCGCCGACCGCGAAGTACATCGCGCCGTCCATCACGACCGCGTCGGTGAGCGGCAGCGGGCGGCCAGCGAGGAACGGCTCGATGCGCAGCGTCGGCGTCGACGCGTCCTTCGATTCGTCGGTCGGCCATCCGGCCCACATCGTGCCGTAGGTCCAGTCGAGGAAGAACATCGCGTCGTTCCACGGCGCGGGGAACTGCAGGCCCGCCGACGACAGCACGCCGGTCGGCGAAGCGGGACCGACATCGACCGCGGCGGGCAGCGAATCGGGGCTCCACGCGGGCCACTTGCCGCTGCCCGAGCGCCAGCCGTAGTCGACGCCGCTCGCGAGTTCGTTCACGCGCGTGGGGCGGTACCACGGCAGACCCATGTCCCACTCCATGTCGCTGTCGAAGGTGTACGCGCGGCCAAACTCGTCGAACGCCGCGTCGTAGCTGTTGCGGAAGCCCGCGGTGACGAGCTCCCACTTCGAACCCTCGCGGTCGGTGCGCGCGACCCAGCCGCCCGGCGCCATCACGCCGACCGCGTGGCCGTTCGGATCCCAGATGCGCGTGGCCATGATGTCTTCCTGCCACACGCGCGGCAGGCGCGAGTTCGCGACGGCCTCGTCGGGCGGCGCGCAGTGGTTGCCGCCGACGACCCAGAGCGATCCGTCGGGCGCGAGCACGACCTGGTGCGGGCCGTGCTCGCCGCCGTCGCGCGCGAAGGTGCCGAGCTCCTTCTTCTCGTCGTGGCTGCCGTTGCGGTCGGTGTCGCGCAGGCGATAGAGCCCGCGCTTGTCGGGGCCGCCTTCGCTGATCACGACGAAGAGGTCGTTGTCGACCGCGAGGAGTCCGTGCGCGAAGCCGATCGTCGGCTCGATCGCGTCGACCTTCGTCGCGGCGGGGTCGCCGCCGTCGGCGCACGGCGTGATCGCGAAGAGCGGCCCGTACTGCGCGCTCGCGATGATGCGGCCCTTGCTGTCGGGCGTGAGCGCGACGACCGAGCCGCGCGCCTTCGGAACCGCGTAGACGAGCTCGCAGATGAATCCGGGCGGCACGGTGATCGAGCGGTCGATGTCGCCGACCGTGGCGCTGAACGCCGAGGAAACGCTGTCGCCCCATGCGCCGTCGCCGAGCTTCGCGACGATGCGCGCGCTTGCGTCGGCGGTGCTTCCTGCGGCGCGCACCTTCCACGCGTCGTCGGTGGCGATGCGCTGGCGCGCGCCCGCTGCGTCGATCCACTCGATCATCGCGCAGACGCCCGCTGGCCCGCCATCGTTGCGGGCCTCGATGACGAGTTCATGCGCGCCCGCCGCAAGCGCGCCGAGCGCGAACTCGCGGGGACTGGCCCAGTCGTCGGTCGTGCCGAGCTCGCGGCCGTC
>CAIXEV010000058.1 GCA_903918555.1 uncultured bacterium
CAAGTGCCTGCGATGCACGCTCACGCTTCGGGAGCGACCGCGACCTTCGCAGGACGCAGGACGCTCTCGCCGAGCTTCCATCCGGTCTGGAACCGCATGCTGACGCAGCCGGGCGCAACGCCCTCGGCGGGCTGCTTCATCACGGCGTCGTGCTGCATCGGGTCGAACGGCGCGCCAGGCGTCGGATCGATGCGCGAGATCCCGTTCTGCTCGAGCACCTTCTGCAGCTCGGCGCGCGTCATCTCGATCGACTTCGCCATCTGCTCGACGGTGACCTTCGAGTGATCCTGCGCGAGCGCGAGGTCGAAGTGGTCGAGCACCGGCATCAGCGCCCGCGTCATCTGCACGAGGCCGCCGATGCGCGCGCGCGCCTCGTTCTCGACCGAGCGGCGCTGGAAGTTCGCGAAGTCGGCCTGCGCGCGCAGCTTGGCGGCGATCGCCTCGTCGCGCTCGGCCATGAGCTTCTCGATCACCTGCATCGAGTCGGCGTCGGCGCCATCGTGGCCGTGGCCGTTCGTCGCGTCGGGCGTGGTGTCCGGTTCGGTCGGGGTCTCGTGTTCCATCGCGTTCTCATCGCGCCGCATGGCGCGTGTCGAGTTTTGTGTCCCGTCTCGCCCTGCATGTCAGGTGCCGAACGGGTTGATCTTGTTCCAGATGCTCTGCTTCGCGGTGTTCACATCGGTCTTCTCGGTCTGCGCGTACTCCGAGAGCAGCTTGCGTTGTTCATCGGTGAGCTTCTTCGGGACGACGAGCTGCAGCACCACATGGAGGTCGCCGCGCTCCTTCGACTGAAGGCCGGTCATGCCGGCGCGCTCGATCACGATGGCCTCGCCGTGCTGGCTGCCGGCGGGGATCTCGATCTCGCGCTCGCCGTCGACGCACTGCACCTTGACCTTGGCGCCGAGCGCGGCCTGCGCGAACGCCATCGGCTTCACCGTGATCAGGTCGACGCCTCGGCGCTCGAAGTGATCGTGCTCGGCGATGCGCACGACGACATGGAGGTCGCCGCGCGGGCCCTTGCCCTCGGGGCTCGCCTCGGGCGGCGGCGGCTCGCCTTCGCCGGAGAGACGGATCACCTGGCCGTTGTCGATGCCGTTGGGGATGCGGACGCCGAGCTTGCGCTTGGTCGACACGCGCCCCTGGCCGCGGCACTTCTCGCACTTGTCGGTGATCACGGTGCGTCGGCCACGGCAATCGGGGCAGGTCGTCACCATGCGGAACATGCCGCCGAAACCGGTCTGCGCGACCTGACCCTGGCCGCCGCAGGTCGGGCACTGCACCGGTTTCGAGCCGGGCTTCGCGCCCGAGCCCTTGCACGGCTCGCAGACATCGAGGCGCCTGAACTCGACCTCGCGCTCGCAGCCCTTGAACGCGTCCTCGAGCTCGATCTCGACCTCGGTCTCGAGGTCGAAGCCGCGCGCCGGCCCGCGCTGGCCGCGCCCGCCCGCCTGCTGGCCGAAGATGTCGTTGAACATCGAGAAGATGTCGTTGACATGCATCGAGCGGAAGTCGTGGCCGGGGTTCTGGCGGAGCCCGGCGTGACCATGGCGGTCGTAGAGCTGGCGCCGCTCTGGGTCGGACAGCACCTCGTACGCCTCGGTGCAGGCCTTGAACTCGACCTCGGCGTCGGCGTTGTCCGGGTTGCGGTCGGGATGCCACTTCATCGCGAGCCGTCGATACGACCGCTTGATGTCGTCCTGCGAGGCGGTCTTCTCGACCGACAGGATCTCGTAGTAGCAGCGTGTCTGCGGCATGCGCGTTCCTGATCCGATTCTGCACGGGATTGTGCAAGGGACGCGCGAACCGCTCGCGCGTCCCGAGGATTCGTAGGCAATCGCCTCGACGCGGTTTCCCGCGCCGAGGCGGGAAACTCAGCTGACGGCGCCCTCGACGGGAGCCTCTTCATCCTTGAGCTCGGTCACGATCACATCGGTCGTGAGCATGAGCCCCGCGACGCTCGCGGCGTTGACCAGCGCCGTCTTGACGACGAGCGCGGGGTCGATGATGCCGCCCTTGACGAGGTCCTCGTAGGACCCGGTCGCGGCGTTGAAGCCGACATTGGTCTTCGACTCGCGGATCTTCTCGACGACGAGATCGCCGTCGTGACCCGCGTTCTCCGCGATCTGCGCGCACGGACGCGCCATCGCCTCCGCCACGATGTCGAAGCCGAACTTCTCGTCGCCCTTGGCCTTCTTCTTGGCCTCGAGCACGGCGTCGATCGCGCGGACGAGCGCCACGCCGCCGCCGGCGACGAAGCCTTCCTTCGCGGCCGCGCGGGTCGCGTGGAGCGCGTCGTCGACGCGGTCCTTCGCTTCCTTCATCGCCATCTCGGTCGCGCCGCCCACCGAGATGATCGCCACGCCCGAGACGAGCTTGGCGAGGCGCTCGTTGAGCTTCTCGCGGTCGTAGTCGCTGGTGGTGCGCTCGATCTGCGCGCGGATCTGGTCGGCGCGCGCGGCGATGTCCTTGGTCTTGCCGCCGCCCTGGACGATCGTCGTCTCATCCTTCGTGATGACGATCTTCTTGGCGGTGCCGAGCTCCTTGAGCTCGACATCCTCGAGGCCACGGCCAATGTCCTCCGCGAAGAAGGTGCCGCCGGTGACGACGCCGATGTCGCCGAGCATCGCCTTGCGACGGTCGCCGAAGCCCGGAGCCTTGACGGCGCAGACCTGGAGCACGCCGCGGAGCCGGTTGACGACGAGCGCGGCGAGCGCCTCGTTCTCGACCTCTTCCGCGATGATGACGAGCGGCTTGCCGGCCGACGCGACCTCGTTGAGGATCGGCAGGAGCTCGGCGAGGTTCGAGATCTTCTTCTCGTTGATGAGGATGATCGGGTTCTCGAGCACGCACTCGGCGCGCTTCGGATCGGTCATGAAGTAGGGCGAGAGGAAGCCCTTGTCGAACGACATGCCCTCGACGTAGTCGAGCGTCGTCTCGGCGGTCTTGCCTTCCTCGATCTCGCAGACGCCGTCGGCGCCGACCTTGTCGATCGCCTCGGCGATGAGCTTGCCGATCGCGGTGTCGTGGTTGGCGGACACGGTCGCGACCTTCTCGAGGTCGGCCTTGCCCTTGCACTTCTGCGCCATCTCGGTGATGGCTTCCGCAGCCGCCTGGGCCGCGGAGTTGATGCCGCGCTGGATCGCGACGGCGTTCGCGCCCGAGGCGATGTACTTCAGGCCGCCGTTGAAGATCGCGCCGGCGAGGACGGTGGCGCAGGTGGTGCCGTCGCCCGCGATGTCCGCGGTCTTCTTCGCGACCTGCTGCACCATCTTGGCGCCCATGTTCTCGAACGGAGCGGGGAGATCGATCTCCTTCGCGACGGTGACGCCGTCCTTGGTGATGTGCGGGCCGCCGTAGCTCTTCGCGAGGAGCACGTTGTGACCGACGGGACCCATCGTCACGGCCACGGCCTGCACGAGCTGGTCGACGCCGCGCTTGAGTTCCGCGCGCGCCGCCGCATCGAACTTCATCTGCTTCTGTGCCATGTTTTTGCCTTCTTTGCTTGCGTGGGTGCGTGGATCACTTGGCCATGACGCCGAGCAGTTCGCTCTCGCGCATGATCACGTGCTTCGTGTTCTTGATCTCGATCTCGGTGCCGGCGTACTTGCCGTAGACGACCGTGTCGCCCTTCTTCACATTGACGGGAGCGCGCTCGCCGTTGTCGAGAAGGAGGCCGGGGCCGACCGAGACGACGGTGCCCTGCATGGGGCGCTCCTTGGCGGTCTCGGGGAGGAAGAGGCCGCTCGAGGTCTTGGTCTCGGGCTCGATGGGCTTGATGAGGATTCGGTCTTCGAGGGGTCGAACGGTGGACATTGGTGTGTCTCGTGCTTTCTTGCGTGATTCGCGTGTGACGCGTGATGCGTGTGTTTCGTGTGACTGATCGCGCGGCGTGGTCGCGGCGGGGGAGCGGGCTTAGAAGCCCATTCCGCCCATGCCGCCCATGCCACCCATGCCACCCATGCCGCCCATGCCGCCCATCCCGCCCATGCCACCGCCGTGGTCATGGTCGTGGCCGTGGCCGGCGGCTTCCTTCGGCTGCGGCTTCTCGCTGATCGCGCAGTCGCAGGTGAGGATCAGGCCAGCGACGCTCGCCGCGTTCTGGAGCGCGGTGCGGTCGACCTTAGCGGGGGTGATGACGCCCTGCTTGACGAGGTCGCCGTACTCGAGCGAGAGCGCGTTGAAGCCCTCGTCGCCCTTCATCTCCTTGACCTTGGCGACGACGACGGTGCCCTTCTCGCCGGCGTTGTCGGCGATGGTGCGCAGCGGCACGCAGAGCGCCTCGGCGACGGCCTCGACGCCGGCGATCTCGTCGCCGACGCAGTCCTTGCGGACCTTGTCGAGCACGGAAATCGCGCGGATGAAGCTGGTTCCGCCGCCCGCGACGACGCCCTCGGCGACGGCCGCGCGCGTGGCGTGGAGCGCGTCCTCGACGCGCGACTTCTTCTCCTTGAGCTCGGCCTCGCTCGACGCGCCCACATTGATCTGCGCGACGCCGCCGGCGAGCTTCGCAAGACGCTCCTGGAGCTTCTCGCGGTCGTAGTCGCTGTCGGTCTGCTCGATCTCGTTGCGGATCTGGTCGCAGCGGCCCTTGATGGCGGCGGTGCTGCCGGCGCCCTCGACGACCGTCGTCTTGTCGGCGTCGATGATGAGCTTCTTCGCCTGGCCGAGGTCCTTGATGGTGACCTTGTCGAGCTCGATGCCAAGGTCCTTCATGATCGCCTTGCCGCCCGTGAGGATCGCGAGATCCTCGAGCATGGACTTGCGGCGGTCGCCGTAGCCCGGCGCCTTCACGGCGCAGACATTGAGGACGCCGCGGAGCTTGTTGATGACGAGCGCGCTGAGCGCCTCGCCCGTCACATCCTCGGCGATGATGAGGAGCGGCTTCTTCGCCTCCATGACCTTCTCGAGGAAGGGCACGAACTTGGTGAGGCTGTCGATCTTGTCCTCGTAGATGAGGACGAGCGCCTTCGAGAACTCGACCGTCATCTCGTCGGTGTTGGTGACGAAGTTCGCGCTGAGGTAGCCGCGGTCGAACTGCATGCCCTCGACGACATCGATGGTCGTCTCGCGCGACTTGCCTTCCTCGACGGTGATGACGCCGTCCTTGCCGACCTGCTCGAACGCCTCGGCCATGATCTTGCCGATCGCGGTGTCGTTGTTGGCGCTGATCGACGCGACCGCGGCGATGCCGCCCGAGACCTTCTCGACCGGACGCGCGCTGTCGGCGATCTTCGCGGCGACGGCGGTGACGGCCTTCTTCATGCCGCGCACGACCGCGTTCGGGTCGGCGCCGGCGGTGATCTGGCGGAAGCCCGCCTTGATCAGCGCCTCGGCGAGCACGGTCGCGGTGGTGGTGCCGTCGCCGGCGTCGTCGGAGGTCTTCGACGCGGCTTCCTTCACGAGCTTGGCGCC
>CAIXEV010000059.1 GCA_903918555.1 uncultured bacterium
ACATCCAGTCCGTCGCCGACGACCTCTGCATCATCAAGAGCATGACCACCGAGGCGATCAACCACGATCCCGCGGTCACCTTCATGAACACGGGCAACCAGCTGCCCGGCTACGCGAGCATGGGCGCGTGGGCGAGCTACGGTCTCGGCAGCGAGAACGCGAACCTGCCCGCGTTCATCGTGCTCGTGTCGCAGGGCTCGGGCAAGAACCCCGGGCAACCGATCTTCTCGCGCCTCTGGGGCAGCGGTTTCCTGCCGTCGTCGCACCAGGGCGTCGGCTTCCGGCCAGGCGGAAACCCCGTGCCGTACCTCGCGAACCCGGACGGTGTCGACCGCGACGCGCGGCGCGCGCAGCTTGACGATCTTGTCAAGCTGAACACGATGCACGCGGCCTCTGCGGGCGACCCGGAGACGCTCGCGCGCATCGAGGCCTACGAGATGGCGTTCCGCATGCAGTCGTCGGTGCCCGAGCTCGCGGACATCTCCGACGAGAAGCCCGAGACGCTCGAACTCTACGGCCCCGAGGTGCGCCGTCCCGGCAGCTACGCGGCGAACTGCCTGCTCGGCCGGCGGCTGCTCGAGCGCGGCGTGCGCTTCGTGCAGCTCTTCCACCGCGGCTGGGACCAGCACATCGCGCTCGGCACGCAGCTGCCGAACCAGTGCCGCGATGTCGACCAGCCGACCGCCGCCGTGCTCAAGGACCTCAAGGCGCGCGGCATGCTCGACGACACGCTCGTCGTCTTCGCGACCGAGTTCGGCCGCACCGCGTTCAGCCAGGGCGGCTACGGCGACCCGAGCGCGGGCCGCGACCACCACGGCCGCTGCTTCAGCGTGTGGCTCGCGGGCGGCGGCATCAAGGGCGGCATCGAGTACGGCAAGACCGACGACTTCTCGTACAACATCGTCGAGAATCCCGTCGAAGTGCGCGATTTCCACGCCACGATCCTGCACGCGCTCGGCGTCGACCACGAGCGCTTCACCTATCCGTTCCGCGGCCTCGATGTGAAGCTGACCGGCGTCGAGAAGGCGCGCGTCGTGCGCGAGATCCTCGCGTAGGCGTTGGATCGCGACGCATACGGCGCCCGAGGAAGGGACGGAGTGCTCTCGGGAGCCCGAGGGGCGATACCATCTGTCCACTCAGTCGAGACGAAGTGAGCATCCCGTCGCGTGCCGTCACGCATGCCGTATCGCGATCCAGACCAGCACTCCCTTCCACCGGTCCTTCCCGTCGGGACAGCGGTGGTGCTTCGCTCGGAGCTGCGGGCCGAGTCGGGCGCATCCGTCCATCCCGCAGGGGCGGCGGCGTTGGTCGTGCGCTCGCCCGTCGAGCCGTCGCATGCGTACACGCTTCGTTTTCCCGGCGGCGACGAGTGCGAGGTGGCGGGCGATGTCGCAAGCCTCGTCCTGCAGCCGCTCGGCAGCTTCCAGGCGAGCAGCGCCGGCGGAGGGAGGAGCGACATCGACGATCATGCGCTGCGCGGGCTGATCGTGTATCGCTGCGTGATCGGGTCGCGCGCGTATGGACTCGATCGCGGATCGAGCGATACCGATCGGCGCGGCATCTACCTGCCCACCGCACGCATGCACTGGTCGGTGTTTGGCGTGCCCGAGCAGCTCGAGGACCCCGCCGCACAGGAGTGCTACTGGGAGGTCGGGAAGTTCATCCGACTTGGGCTGAAGGCGAACCCGAATGTCCTCGAAACGCTGTGGACGCCGCTCGTCGAACACGTCGACCCGATCGTGAAGCCACTGCTTGACGAGCGGGAGATCTTCCTCTCGAAGCTGATCTTCCAGACCTTCAACGGCTACGCGCTTTCGCAGTTCCGGAAGATGGAGCAGGACATCCGCACCACCGGCGAGGTGAAGTGGAAGCACGCCATGCACCTCATCCGCGTGCTCCTTGCCGGGGTTGCCGCACTGCGCACGGAGCGCCTCGACCTGCGCGTCGGCGATCGGCGGGACGAGCTGCTTGCGATCCGCGACGGACTGGTGCCATGGAATCGCGTCGACGCGATCCGCCGCGCGCTGCACGAGGACTTCCAGCGCGCGTTCGTCGCCAGCCGGCTTCCCGAGACCCCGAACTTCGGCAGGGCGAACGAGATCCTGATCGCGATTCGCGCCGAGGTTGCGCGGAGGGAAACCGCATGACCAACCAGAGGCGCCATCTCCATCCCGACGCAGGCATCTGCGAGGCCATCGCCGCGCGGCACCCGAAGCCGCTCGTGTTCGCCACGGTGAGCGGGGCGCATCTCTATGGATTCCCGTCGGCGGACTCGGACTACGACGTTCGCGGCGTCCACCTGATGTCGCTGCACGAGGCGCTCTCCATGAAGGAGGCGACCGGGACGATCGAGTCGGCGGGCGTCGAGCATGGCGTCGAGATCGATCTCGTCACGCACGAGGTCAGGAAGTTCATGGGCCTGATGCTGCGTCCGAACGGCTACGTCCTCGAGCAGCTGCTCTCGCCCATCGTCATCCGCACCACCCCTGAGCACGAGGAGCTGCGTGCCCTGGCTCCTGCGTGCATCACGCGTTTCCATGCCAACCACTACCTCGGCTTCGCGAGAAATCAGTACGACCTCTTCTCGCGGGAAGACCCGCCGCGCGTGAAGCCGCTGCTCTACGTGTTCCGCGTGCTGCTGACGGGAATCGAGCTCATGCGGACCGGCGTCATCGAGGCGAACATCGTTCGGCTGAACGACTCGCACGGGCTTTCCTATCTCGATGATCTGATCGCTCGCAAGATCGATGGCGCCGAGAAGTCGAGGCTGAGCATGGGCGACCTCGAGTTCTACACGCGCGAATACGAGCGGCTGTCGGCGCTTCTCGTCGAGGAGGCCGGGCGCACGCACCTGCCGGAGAAGGCCACCGCGCACGATGCGCTCGACGACCTTCTGCTGAGGCTGCGTCTTGCTTCAGGCGCCAAGTGAGGCGTCGTGCGCGAGATCCTCGCGAAGGCGCTACCCGCGCCGCTCGCGCAAGAGCACCGCGATCTCGTCAAGCTTCGCGAGCATCGCGCGCATGAGCGCCGTCTGATCCTCGCCCGCCGCGACCGCCGATGCGCTCGGCGCGTGCGCGCCGTGGCGCAGCGCGTCGCGCCGCTCGATGATCTTGTTGCGGAACTCGTGCGCGTCGATGATGCCCGTCAGCTGCATGTCGTGCGCCTGGCCCATGCTGTGACCGGCCGTCTCGAACTTCAGCGTCGCCAGCTGGAACTTCTTCAGCACCGGGCCCTCGATGAAGGTGACATCCTGGATGTTCTCGAGCGGGATCGTCTTCTCGACCTGGAAGAGGATGCCCTTTCGAAACCGCAGCGCCTTCGCGTCGAGCGTGCACTGCAGGAGATCGAAGTAGTGCCGCGACCACCACTGTCCGACGCCGCAGAACCAGATCAGCGCGATCGGCGCGCCGATGATCGTGCACAGCATCGTGAGGCCGATGGACACGAGGAGATACGGCCGGTAGAGCGGGTTGAACTTCGCGACCACGAGGTCGGCGGCGGGTGCGGTCTGCATGAGGCGGATGCTACCCGCGTCACTCGCCGCCGCAGAGCATCTTCGCGACCGCGAGGTAGAGCGGGATTCCGACGACGATGTTGAACGGGAAGGTCACCGCAAGCGCGAGTCCGATGTAGATCGAGGGCTCCGCCTTCGGGATCGCGATGCGCACGGCCGCCGGCACGGCGATGTAGCTCGCGCTTGCCGCAAGCACGGCGAGCAGCGTGGCGTCGCCAACCGAAAGGCCGCACAGCTTCGCGAGCACGAGCGCGATCGCCGCGCCGATCGGTGGGAACACGAGGCCGAACACGACGAGCGACCAGCCGCGCTCGATGAAGCCGCGGAAACGCCGCGCCGCAAGGATGCCGAGATCCAGCAGGAAGAACACGAGGACGCCGTTGAAGAGGTCCTTGCACAGCGGCTTGAATGCCTCGAAGCCGCGCTCGCGCGTCACAAGCCCGATGACCAGGCTGCCCAGAAGCAGCAGGACGGGCCCATTCAGGAACGCTTCATGGAGAAGATGGCCCCAGCCCATCGACTGCTTGCTGTTGTCGCCGCTGGCATTCGCCTCCGCACGCTCGGCGCGGCGCAGCAGGATGATGCTCACCACGATCGCCGGCGACTCCATCAGCGCCATGACGGCGACCATGTGTCCGCCGTACACCACGCCGGCGGCGTCGAGCATGCTCGAGGCGGTCAGGAAGGTCACCGCGCTGACCGAGCCGTAGCAGGCCGCGGCCGCGGCGGCGTTGTGGATGCCGATCTTCCTGCGGAGGATCGCGAACACCGCGAACGGCATCACCGCGCTGAGCGCGATCCCGAGCGCGGTCGCCACCACCGCGTGGCGCGTGACGCCGCTCTGGGCGATCTTCACGCCGCCGGTGAAGCCGATCGCCCACAGCAGGTAGAGCGACATCAGCTTGGTCACCGCGCGCGGGACGCGCAGGTTCGACTTGACCAACGCCGCGACCGCTCCAAGCACGAAGAAGAGGACGGGCGGGCTGATCGAGATCGAGGAGAGACTCATTCGATTCGGAAAACATACCGAAACCTCGGCGTGCATGCCGTTGCCGAACACGCATGCGCCGCGCGACCATACCGACGGTCGCGCGGCGCGCGTTGGTTCGGATGTGGGCGCGCAGCGCTCAGCGGCGGCGGTTCCTGCGCCCCGCGATGCCCGCGAGCCCGAGCAGCGCGGCGGCGCCAGGGCCGGGGATGGACTGGGTGAGGACGCGCAGTTCGGCGATGTAGTTCGGGTGGCCGGCGAACGCGTTCGCCCAGAGGACGAAGTTGAGCGTGTTGCCAGTCACGGTGTACGAGCTCGCGCCGAGGTTGGTGCTGTGGCTGCGGAGCGGGTTGCCCGTGAGGTACGAGGTGCCGAACGCGCCGAGCGGGCCGTCGCTGATGTCGAGCAGGTTGTTCTCGTAGATCACGGCGATGATGTTGCCCGAGAAGGTGACCGAGCCTTGGGCGACCGCGACGCCTGAAGCAGCGTCGAAGTGGATCATGTGCGAGTCGAACACGCCGCCCACGACGACCGGACCGAACGAGCCGCCGGTCCACGATCCGTTGCCGATGGTGTTCGCAAGCAGCGCGGTCGAGAAGGCGCCGCTCTGCTCGTTCCAGCAGTAGGCCGGCGGACCGACGAGCGCGCCCGAGGCGGTGATCGGCGGAGGCGCGATCTGCAATGCCTGGCCCGAGACCGAGGTGATCGCGGCGGAGGCGGGCGTGGCGAGCGCGAGCGTGGCGAGCGCGATCGGGGCGAGGAGCGAGAGGATGGCGGGTGCGTTCTTCATGATTTGTTCCTTCTTGAGGATTGCGTCGTGAGTGGGTCGGGCGGGTGCCCGTGCGGCGCGCGGGCTGAGGTCCGCGCTCATCAGGCTTCCGCCGCACGCGGTGCCATGTCTCAGTGGTTGTGAAAAAAGACCCGACCCCGCGCGTGGGCGGGGCCGGGACATTCGTCGGGATGGTGGATGGTGTGGGCCGCGCGGCGCCTCTCGGTGTCGCGACCATCGGCGTCGCGACTACCGCCGCCGCCGCTGTCGGCCGCCGACGACGCCGGCGAGGCTGAGCAGCGCAGCGGCGCCGGGCCCCGGCACCCACTGGGTCGCGAGGTTGGTCGTGTCGAACGAAGCCTGGCCCGTGTAGCTGAAGCTCGTCAGCCAGTTGAAGTCGGCGCTGCCCGGGTTCGTGCCGTAGCTTGTCGTGGTGCCGGACGACGGGTGGAACCACGCGCCGAGCTGCTGGCCGAACGCGACACCAGTCCAATCGACGCCCATCGCGCCGCCGTTGTGGAGCGGCGAGTAGCTCTGGATGACGGTCGCGTCGAGCTCGACGGTGAATCGCCGCAAGCCTCCGGTGTCGTTGGCGGACAGCTGCATGATCGTGCCGGTGGTGTCCGGATTGAGCGAGCTGAAGATGCGGTCGGGGGTCTGCACGCCCGTGGCCTGCGAGCCGTCCATGTAGCTCAGGATGCCGTTCTGGCCGTTGTAGCCGTAGACCGTGAGCTTCGGCGTGATCGTCGAGTTCGCGGTGAGGCCGTTCGCGTCGAGATACAGGATCGCGAGTTCGCCGGCGTAGCCCTTGGGGTTCGGTCCCGGCGACAGGACGAGCCAGTAGCCGTTCACGCCGCTGCCAGCGGTGAAATCGAACAGAAACCGCCTGCTGTCGGGGTCGTACTCGGTGCGGATCGACTTGTACCACGCGCTCGACGGGCTCGAGTAGTTGTAGCTCCAGTAGCCCGCGTCGGCGACCTTGGGCGCGAGCGACGCGGCTGCAGCGGTGGCGATGACGGCGATGGCGATGGCATTCGGCTGGACGCGGTTCATGTCTCTTCTCCTTGGCGTTTGCTTTCGTTCCGGTCG
>CAIXEV010000060.1 GCA_903918555.1 uncultured bacterium
AATGGGCGGAGAGGGATTCGAACCCCCGAAGGCGAAGCCAACAGATTTACAGTCTGTCCTCGTTGACCACTTGAGTATCCGCCCGAAGTGGGTTCCCGCTGGGGAGCGGGTCGGAGAGTCTACCCGCGCTTTTGAAGGGTCGCAAATGCCTTGAATCCTCGCGGACGGAGACGGACCCGCAACGCCCGCGAATAACGGCTCCGCGACCGCGACCGTGCGGCTCAGGCGATTCGAGCGGCCTGCATTTCGCGCGGATCCATGAAGCCAAGCGCGGTCGTTGACGGCGGCAGGTCGCCGGGGCTCTGGTAGAGCCGCAGCCCGAACGCCGGCGCGGCAAGCGTCACGCGGTCGAGGATCGCGCCCTCGATGCTGGCGAGATCGGCTCCCGCGTCCGGCTTGATGAACGCGAGCAGATCGACCGGCACGCCGGTCGTGCCCGCCTCCTGCTGCGTCACCATGACGGGAAGCGACGCGTCGATCGCGGGGTGCGCCGCGAGCATGCGCTCGACGAACGCGCGGTACGCGCAGAGGTTCGTGACGGGCGCATCCCCCGCCGCCTTCCGCGCGCTCTCGGCGACGCCTTGCAGCGACGCGCTCGCCGACAGCCGCTCGAGCTCGCTCGCGTCCAGCGCGCGCACCGCGCGCAGGTCGACGCGGAAACCGCGTCGCACGCGCCGCCCGGGCGCTCCGTGCTTCGATCGATAGTTGAGCCACGGCTCCTGCACGAACCGCGAGATCGGCACCGAATGCACGGTGCCGTCGGCGTTCTGCACGCGCACGCTCGTCGTCTTGATCTCGGCCACGCGTCCGTCGATCGAGTGCTGCTTCATCTCGACCCAGTCGCCCACGCGAATCGAGTCGTTCGCGGTGAGCATGATGTTCGCGACCAGCGAGAAGAGCACATCCTTGAACACCACGCCGATCACCGCGGCGACCGCGCCGAGCGCCGCGAGGAACACAAGCGGGCTCTTGCCGACCGCAAGCGCCGCCGCGGAAATGCCGCCGACGAACGCGATCACGACCATGCCGACCTGGCGGTATCCGCGCAGCGCGCCCGGGCGGTTGACCTCGGGCCGCGACGAGTAGAGCTCGTCCGCGATCGCCATCGCGCGCGAGGCCGCCGCCATGCCGCGCAGAATCGCGAAGGCGACCGTGAGGTTCGCGACATTCGTCGCGACGATGACATTCAGGACACCCGCGTCGCCGAGCACGCCGAGCAGCCGCGCCACAAGCAGGAGCGCCGGAATCGCCGCCACCGCGGAGAACACCTTCGAATTGCGCACCGCATCCGCGATCGGCTTTCGGTGCGCCTTCTCGAGCGCCCGCGTCACCAGCGTGTCGAGCGCGCGACGCATCAGCAGCGCGACCGCGAACCCAAGGACGAACAGCACGCCGATCGCGATCGCGTTCCACGCCACCTGATGCTCGCGAAGCCACGCGCCGAAGCTCGTGTCGCCGATCGCCTCGACGATGTCAAGCGTCGCCTCGCGCATCGGGTCGTCCTTCTCGACGACCGCGGCGGCGGATTCCGCGCCGACCGCACCCGTCGTGCCTCCAGCGCCGGCGTCGCCCTGCGCGCCCGGCTGGCTCACCTCGGACACGGCGCCCTTCGGCGCGGCGTCGACCGCCTGCGCTCCGACCACCTCGACCGACAGGAACGCGATTGCCGCGACGGACACGGCCAGCCATCTGTGCATGCTCACGATCGACCTCCATCTCGCGCAGCGTCACGCCCGCGTCGCGCGAGTGTAACGCAGCGGAAAAAGCACGACGCCCGCCGAAGCGGGCGCGTGAAGTCCTGTGGTCGGCGGCGATCAGCCCGCGGCCAGCGCCACGGGGCGCTGCATGTACTCGGGCGGCTTGATGCCGAAGTTCTGGATGATCGCGGGCGCGATGTCGAGGTTTCCGATCGTGGGGCGATCGGCCTTGACCGCGCGGTCCTTCGGGTCGTAGATGAAGAGGCAACCCTGCGGGATGTGGTACGCGCTCGAGCCCGACTTGTCCTGGATCTCCTGGTTGAAGAGACCGAGGCTGTCGAACGACATCTTCTTGCCGTGCAGCGTCGCGGCGTGCTTCGACTCGTCGATGCCGGTGTGGCCCATGTCGATCGAGAAGAATCCCGCCTCGCGGCGACGGAAGCCCACGGGCTTGCCATCGATCGCGAACCCAGACATCGCCTCGTGGAACTTCGTCTCGAGACCCGGCGTCACCGCGAGGTTGTGCTGCGGCAGCATCGCCGGGCGCAGCGACCAGTCCTCCGGCTCGAAGCCGATCGCGCGCATGAACTTCGTCAGGTCGCGGATGTAGAGCTGCGTCGCGACCTCCTCGGCCTTGGTCGCGGCCTGGCCCATGCTCGTCGCCACCCAGACCTGGAAATCAGGGTTGTTGTCGGCGAACTCGACGAGGCGCGCGAACATCCGGTCCGCCTGGCGCATCGTCCAGTCGATCTCGGCGCGATAGGTGCGGATCCACTCATCCGAGAAGCCCATCTCGTCGTACTCCTCGGGGAAGCTGGCCGCCCAGAAGCGGTGCATCGACGAGGCGACATGGTTCGTGAAGAAGGTCGTGAAGCCGGGCTTCGTGCGCTCGAGCTGCTTCATGAAGATGTCGAACGCAAGCACCGACTGGAAGGTGCGGCGACGCACGACCTTCCACTTCTCCGCGCGCTCCGACATCAGCTGGCCCGCGACGCTCGCGAGCGTGTTGAGCTTGAGGCCGAGCTCGGGCGCGTTCGCGAGCACCTGCAGGGCCTTCGCCCACGGCACGCCGCGCTGCACATTGCGCGCGCTTTCGCGCGCCATGCTGAGGTTGAAGTCCTGGAAGACGCTGACCTTCTTCGGAAAGCACTCCGAACCCGCGGCGAAGGTGTCGGGGATGTAGAAGTCGTAGCCCTCGAGGTCCTTCGGCATCGGGTACGAGTGCAGCGACCCGAACATGCCGACGCGCACGCCGTTCTTGCGGAGGAATTCCCACAGCGGCGGATACGCGCGGTCGATCTCGCTCAGGTCCTGGCCGAACTCGGTGACGCGGTGCTGCTCGTCGTTGACGCCGCGGTGAACGCCCGGCCAGGTCATCCACGGGGTGAGCGAACTGACATCCTGCGTGAGCGTGCCGTACTGGCGGCAACCGGGAAGGCGGCTGGCCATGACCGAGTCGGGCGCCCAACGAATGAACTGGTCGAGGATCTTGAACGGAACCTCGTTCATCTCAAAGAGGACGATCTTGCGTTGCATAGGTATCTTTCGGCGAGAGCATGGGACGCGCTGAAACGCGTCAAAGTGACGGGTAACTGCGGCGAACGCCGCGGTCACCGTACTCTTTAGTCGGTCGGACGCCAATTAGAATTGGCTAAAACATCCGCATCGTTCGCGATTCGGCCCGAGCCGATCCAAGCCCCATAAGTCGCGGGGGATCCCCCGACGGTCTCGCCTCGACTTTGAGGCTCTTGCCACCGAACGAAGCCGCCTACCGGAATCGAACCGGCAACCTCCAGATTACAAATCAGGTGCTCTGCCAATTGAGCTAAGGCGGCGGGAGGACCGGGAGTGTAGCGGAGCGCCGCGCAGAGACGGAAACGCCCACGAACACCCGCGCGGGTTGCCGACTTGCGCGGAGAACCAGCGCGGCGCGGGCCGCTCACGGATTCCGCGCGACGCGGAAGCCCGTGCAGAAGTTCGCCGTCGTCGGAACATTGACATCGCGCCACGATGCGCGCAGGAAGTCGCTCGGATCGACCCACGAGCCGCCGCGAATGACGCGGCCGGTTCCCGTCGACGGCCCCTGCGGGTTGACCGACGGGCTCGACGCGTAGTAGGTGTCCGAGTAGAGGTCGTTCATCCACTCGATCACGCCGCCGGCCATGTCGTGGAATCCAAGCGCGTTCGCGGGCTTCAGGCCGACGACCTTCGTTCCCCACGCCGGCGTGCCCGGGCTGCCGTTGTTGCCGGCGAACCAGCCGATGCCGGGCGCGAACGCGTCGTCGCTCGAGCCGGTCGGCGCGCTCGGCGTCGAGTGGAACGCGGCCGTGGTTCCCGCGCGATACGCGTACTCCCACTCGGCCTCGGTCGGAAGCCGCATGCCCGTCGCGGTCAGGAAGCCTTGGATCGCGTTCCACGACACCATCTCGACCGGCCGATTCGCGGCGTTCGGATAGGCGGCGCCCTTGAAGAACGACGGGTTCGAACCGGTGATCGCGCTCCACTGCGACTGCCGGACTTCACATCGGCCGAGATAGAAGGCGTTCGAGATCGTGACCGTGTGAACGGGGCTCTCGTCGACCCCGCACGCGAACGCGACCGACGCCGAGCACCCCATGTCGAAGGTGCCCGCCGGAACGAGAAGCATCTCGATGTTCGTGCCGTTGTCGCGCACGCGCCACGGGAGGCCCGTCGCCGCGATCGCCTTGCGGAGCGCGGAGTTGGTGACGACCGCTGGGTCGGGCGCCTGCTCGAGCACCGTCGCCCACGGAACCGGGTTGCACGAAGCGCCCCAGAGCGAGAGCAGCGCGCCGAGATCGGCGGCGTCGACGGCACCGTCGCGATTGAGGTCGGCAGCGCAGCCGGTGCACGCGCCCCACGCGCCCAGGACCGTCGCGAGGTCTGCCGCGCCGACGACGCGGTCGCCGTTCAGGTCGGCGTCGCATGCGGTCTGGCCATGCGCGACCGACGCGGCGCCAAGCGATGTCGCGAGCGCCAGCGCGGCGCCGAGGATGGATCTCGTGCGATCGACATGTCGGTTGACAGATGCGCTCTTCATCGTGCGGCCCCTTGGATTCGCCCGGAGACGATGCGCGCGCATGCACCTGCGCCGCGCGCCCCGCCCCGAACGGGATCCACCGTACCTGAGGCAACACGCGCACTGAGGTGGAAAATGACCTGTTTCCTTGCAAACGAGCCGCCCTCTCGGCCTGCCTCTACCATGTCGACCCTGCTTCGAGGCTCGGAATCCAGCGCCCATGCACGCACCCGCCCCGCACTCCCCCGCCGCGCTCCGCGACGCCGACCGCTACGAAGTCGTCGTCATCGGCGGCGGCCACGCAGGC
>CAIXEV010000061.1 GCA_903918555.1 uncultured bacterium
GAACCGACCTCGACTTCACCGAGAAGTGAAGCACGCCTACACTCGCGGTCCTGGAATGGATGCCATGAACACGAACGCCACCACTTCGATCGCCCGGAACCTCCTGCTCGCACTCTGCATGGCCGCGACCTCGCTCGGCGTCGGCGCGCTGTCGGGCTGCTCGTCTTCGCCGAAGCCTGTTGCTCCCACGGGCGCGGGCAGCTACATGCTGACCGTGCGCGACGCAGCGACGGGGCGACCGGTCGAGGGCGTCGCCGTGACGGCGACCGGCGCGGGCACGCTGCGGCGCGGAGCCGAGCCCGCGGCGACGAACACCGATGAGGACGGGATCGTGGTGCTTCGCTTCGGCAACTGGGGTGCGGTGACGCTCCTGCTGCGGCAGGGCGAGACGACCGAGCGCTGGATGGTGACGCAGGACCGCGTGGCGGTGAACGGCGGCGTCTCGTCGCGCGATCCGCTGCGCCTGATGGTCGGTTCGCGCTCGAACGGCGGCGCGAGCGCGTACACGGTGTCGATCACGCGCATCGAGCGCGGCGGCAAGATCGACGCGAACTGAGCGCTCGCAATTGTGCCGAGAAACGCGAGGGTGACCGTGGATCTCGACTCCGACACCCGTGGTTCAGCGGACGAAAGTCCACTGGCACCCAGGATGAGCGACTCTGACGGCCTGAACCATCCGACACCCACCGCCTGGGTGCCAGCAGACTTCAGTCTGCTGAACGGGTGATGTCAGCCGTCGACTCCGACACCCGTGGTTCAGCGGACTAAAGTCCACTGGCACCCAGGATGATCGACTCTGACGGCCTGAACCACCCGACACCCAACGCCTGGGTGCCAGCAGACTTCAGTCTGCTGAACGGATGATGTCAGCCGTCGAATCTTCCGCACATCGACTCGAGCATCGGCCCGCTCGCGGACGCCACGCGTGCGGCGGTGCGCTCGAGGTTGCGCAGGAACGCGGCGTGCGTCGGCTCGTGGTGGTCGACGAGGTCGGTGACGCCCTTGAGCGCGACGAGCGGCGTGTCGTGCAGCCGGCACACGATCGCGAGCGCCGCGAGCTCCATCTCCTTCGCGAGCGCCCCCGAGCGCGCAAACGCGGCGAGTTCATCAGCGGTCGCGTCGAGGCTCGAGCCCGTCGAGACGAGCCCCGCGCGGGCGCCGAGCGTCGCCGCCATCCGCGCAAGCGTCGCTTCATCGGCCGAAAGCCGCGTGTGCGCGCGCGCCACGCGGTCGAAGCCGTCGATCGCCACGCGCGCGTCGTGGAACATCGCGTCGCGCGCGACGACGAGGTCCGCGATCCGCTGTCCCTGCGCCTCGAATCCGCCCGCGGTGCCCGCGTTCACGACAAGATCGAACGGTTCGCGCGCCAGCGCCAGCATGCGCGCGAGCGCCGCCGAAGCGTGCACGGGACCGATGCGATCGACCTTGGTCGCGGCGTCGACGCCCGGCGTCGCGAGGGTGACTTCGGCGCCCGCGACGCGGCCCGTGCGTGCGTCGCCCATGCGTGCATCGCCCATGCGTGCATCGCCCATGCGCGCGAGCCCGAGCGCGTCGGCGATCGGCGCCGCCTCATGCTCCATCGCGACGAAGAAGAGCACGCGCCGCACCACCGCAGGCAGCGGCGCGAGCGAGAAGTCAGCGGCGGGCGCGTCCGCCATCGATCAGATCTCGACCGGCACCGCGCGCGCGGGCAGGGTGCTCTCGATCCCGAGCTCGGTCTTCAGCCGCGCAGCGAGCGCCGCGCGAGCCGTGTCGACGCCGTGGTTGATGACGACGCGGCCCGGCTTCTCGCCGAAGCCGGCGAACCACTTCACGAGATCATCCTGGTCGGCGTGACCGGAAAGACCCTCGACGCGCACCGACGACGCGCGCACCGGCAGCGTCTTGCCGCTGAACTGCGCGCGGTCGGCGCCGCGCTGGATGCGCCACGCGAAGCCGCCTTCAGGCTGGTAGCCCGAGAGAACGATCACGCAGTCCTCGCGGTCGATCGACTCCGAGAGGTGCCGGAGCACGGGTCCCGCGTCCATGAATCCGCTGCCTGCGAGGATGATGCCGCCGTGCACCATGCGGTCGATCGCCATCGACTCGCGCTTCGAGAGCACATAGTGGAGCTCGGGGAACCACAGCGGCGCGCCGCCCGACCGCACCGCCGCGGTGAGCTCGGGCGCGAGGTACTCGGGGTGACGGTAGAGCGACTCGATGCCGTGCACGGCCATCGGCGAGTCGACATAGACATTGAGCCCGTGCATGAGCCCGCGCGCGTGCAGGCGCGCGAGGCGGTAGACGAGGAGCTGCGCGCGGCCGAGCGCGAAGCACGGCACGATCACCTTCGCCTTGCGCCGCGCTGCGTCGGCGACGATTGCCGCGAGCGTGGTCTCGGGATCGAGGTTCGCGTCGCGGCGGCGCTCGCCGTTGGTCGACTCGACGACGACGACATCGGCGCGCGCGGGGCGGTGCGGCGGCGCGAGCAGCGCGGAGCGCTCGGGGCCGAGGTCGCCCGAGAAGAGCACGATCTTCTTGTCGGCGCCCGCGCCGACCGTGAGTTCGGCGCTCGCGGCGCCCGGGATATGCCCCGCGTTCCGGAAGACGAGCGAGACGAGCGGCGCGATCTTGACCTCGCGGTCGAGCGGCACGCCTTCGATCATGTCCATCGTGTCGCGGACCTCGGGAGTGTCGAAGAGGCGATGCGCGGGCGGGAACTCGGGCGGTCCGCCCGCCTCCTCGCCCGGCATGAGCGCGCGGGCCCACGGCGCGCTGCCGTCGGCGCGCTCGTAGAAGCGCGCGCGCTGGAGACGGGCGCTCGAGCGCAGCACGCGGCCGAGGAGCTCGTGCGTCGCGGTCGTGCAGTAGATGCGGCCCCTGAAGCCGAGCTCGGGCAGCATCGCGAGACGGCCGCAGTGGTCGATGTGCGCATGGGTGACGATCACGGCGTCGAGCGACCTGAAGTCGATCTCAGGCGCAACCGCGTTGCGCGCCTCGTCGGCGGGCGTGCCCTGGAACATGCCGAAATCGACAAGAATGCGCGCCTTCTTGGTGCGGAGAAGCGTGCAGCTTCCCGTCACCTCGCCAGCGGCGCCGTGAAACTCAAGCGTCGCGCCAATCGTCATGATCCTGCTCCTTCGCGTGTGCCCTGCATGTCCTTCACAGTGTTCCGTTGCGGCGGGAAGCGGTCGAGATCGAACACTTCCTCGAGTTGCGCCCACCATTCGCCCGGCTTCGCGAAGGGCGCGGGCCGCTGGAAGGTGCGCATGAGCGCGTCCCATTCCTGCGTGCGCGGGTTCGCCGCGTAGCCCTGGTAGCGCGCGGGGTCGAAGTCGTCGTCGGTCTCGACCACCATGAACAGCCGCGTTCCGCCGCGCCAGATGCGCATGCCGCGGATGCCGATCGCGCGCAGGCCATCGGTGACCTCGGGCCACACCGAGCGGTGGTGCCGCAGGTACTCGTCGATCCGCGCTGGATCGTCGGTGAGGTCGATGGCCTGGGCAAACGCGCGCATGTCGAGAAGGTATCGGAATCGTCGACGAATTGCGCCATCGGATACCTTGTGGCGATGGATTCTCCGCGCCGCTCGACCTTCGGCTGGTTGGTGCTGACCGCAGCGAACGCGCGTCAGGCCGCCGCGTACGACGCGCAGCTCGCGTCGCGCGCCGGCCGCGGGCCGTTCGCGGGAGTCCGCGGCGCGTTCGCGGTGGCCGACGCGCGCGATGCTCGCATCGGCTCCGGTGCGGCGACGGTGCTGGCGCTCGCGGAGGTCGCGCGGCGGATCCTGCGCGTCAAGCGCGCGCGCACGCTCGCCGAGACCTTCGCGGGCGAGCGGGTGCTCGTCCTGCATTCCGGCGGCGACTCGCGGCGGCTGCCGATGTACGCGGTCGAAGGCAAGCTCTTCGCGCCGGTTCCACGCGTGGCGCGCGGCGGCGTGTGCGCGAAGGTGTTCGACCTCGTGCTCGACGATCTCGCGGCGCTTTCGCCGCGCGCGGGCGGCGAGGTGCTCGTCGGCGTGGGCGACGCGGTGCTCGGCATCGCGCGGGATCCCGTGCGTTTCGACGGCGCGGGCGTGATCGGCGTGGCGCAGCGCGCGTCGGTGGCGCGCGCGTCGAGGCACGGCGTGTTCGTGCGCGGCCGCGGCGATCGCGTCGCCCGGTTCC
>CAIXEV010000062.1 GCA_903918555.1 uncultured bacterium
CTCGATCGACTTCTCGAGGAGGCGCAGAAGCAGCAGAAGCGTCAATCGTCCTCGAGCAACTCGCGTCGGCAAAGCAGCAAGCCCCAGGGTGGCCAGCAGGATCCGAAGGAGCAGAACGGCCAGCAGTCCGGCAAGTCAGAGCGACAGCCAGATCGAAGCCAGGGCGAGAGGTCAACGCCGGGCGAAGAGAACTCCCAGGGTGACCGTCCCCCCGACCAGTCAGCGGCCGATGGAACGGAACTTGACGAGGCCCGGATCGAGTGGGGTCGGCTGCCAGAGCGGATTCGCGAGCTCGTGATCCAAGGAAGGCGCGATCGTGTCTCGACGATCTACGAACGGCTGACACGCGAGTACTACAGACGGCTCGCCGAGGAGGCGTCGAAGTGATACGTACCGCTCCATGTGTGGCTGCAATCGGTTCGGGCCTGATGTTGTTCGGGATCAACGGCTCGACAGCGGCGGCCTCGACCGCCCAGGCTCGGGGGACCGCGGGTCAGTCGGCCGATTTGGGCAAGGCTCAGGAGGAACTCGTTCCAGTCTTCTATGGCGGCAGAGTTCTGCTTATCACGAGTCTCCACAGGCCATCGCAAGCCGGCACGACAGTCGGATCCCCCAACCACCACGAAGGCCACCAGCGCCAGAACGATTTTGCATCGACGCAAACTGAAACGAGCCCGCCGCGTCCTGCGCTTGGTCTCGGCATCGCGAACCAGGCTGCTGCGGCCACCGGCGCTGCGCCGCCAGTGACCACGGACCCAGTGAAGCCCCGATCTGGAGACGCGGCGGCGTCCGCGCGGCCTCAGGAAGCCGGCGCTGAGAACGCACCGATCGAGGCGGAGATCAATCCGCGACTCGAGGAAGCGGTTCGCAAGGGATTCGAGTATCTGCGTCGGCAGCAGAAGCCAGATGGCGCGTTCGGACAAGGCCGATTTGGCCAGCATGTCGGAGTGACGAGTCTGTGCGCGATCTCGCTGATGGCGGACGGCAATCTCCCGGGCCGCGGAGAGTTCGGCGAATGCGTGCAGAAGGCGCTCGACTTCGTCCTCGATCACTCGACCGAGACCGGACTGCTTGTCTCGGATGAGACGCATGGGCCGATGTATGGCCACGGCTTTGCTGCGCTCTTCCTCGGAGAGATCTACGGGATGAACCAGCAGGATGATCGGGTCCGCGATGCGCTCGTGCGCGCGGTGCAGTTGATCGTCAGCAGCCAGAACGACGAAGGAGGCTGGCGCTACAACCCCGTACCGGACGACGCGGATGTGTCGGTCACCATCTGCCAGGTCATGGCGCTTCGAAGCGCGCGCAACGCGGGCATCAAGGTGCCGAAGTCCACGATCGACGACGCGATCCGCTACGTTCGCGCCTGCCAGAACGCCGACGGCGGCTTCCGCTACATGAAGGACCTCGGTGGCTCGGCGTGGCCGCGCACGGCGGCCGGCGTGGCGAGCCTGTTCTACGCTGGCGTCTACGAGGATCAGTCGATCGAACGCGGCCTCGACTACCTCAAGCAGAACGCGTTTCCGCGCGGTGGCGGCGGCTTCACGGGAGGATTCTCCCAGCCCCACTACTTCTACGGGCACTACTACGGCGTGCAGGCGATGTACCTCGCTGGCGGCGATCGATGGCGAACCTGGTGGCCGGCGATCCGCGACGAACTTCTCGCCAAGCAGAACCCCGATGGATCCTGGTCCGATCCTCAGGGCGACGCGTACGGGACCGCGATGGCGCTGATCGTTCTTCAGATGCCGAAGCGATACCTTCCGATCTTCCAACGCTAGGACCGCGAGATATCCTCGCCGGCAACCGTGGCACACCTTCTCACCCGAAACCTCCCCACCCTTCCGCTTGCGATCGCATCGGCGCTTTGCCTCTCGATCGCGCCGGGTTCGCCCGCCGCTGCGCAGTCGGGGGATCTTCCCGACACCGCGCGCGTCCAGCTCCTGCTGCGCGATGGGCAGTGGATCGACGGCCGCATGGACACGCTCGACGCGGGGAGCTGCACGGTGTTCCGTGCGGATGCGGGTGTGCAGGCGAAGGCCTCCGAGATCGTCCGCGGCACGATCGTCGCGTGCCTCGTCAACCCCGAGCGGCGGCGCTCGATGGAGTTCCTGACGCAGCTCGCAGGCGGCACGCTCGTCTTCAGCGACGGGCAGTTCCTTCCCGGCGTGCTGCGGACAGATTCGCGGCCCCCGCGTTGGGAACATCGCTGGATCGGCGCGGTCCCCGTCAAGACGGATGTGCTCTCCGAGATGCGTCTTGTGGCGACGCGTCGCGCTCCCTCGAGGCCCGACGCCGACACGATCCTGCTGGTGAACGGCGACATCGCCACCGGGTTCATCGAGTCGATCGGCGACGAGGTGGCGCTTGAGCCGCCCGCCTCCGAATCGAAGGCCACGGATCAGACCGACAAGCCATCCGAAGCAGCCCCGCCTGTCCGCCGCATCCAGTCCGACCGCATCGCGGCCATCGCGTTTGCCGCGCTTGCGCAGCCACCATCGAGCGATCCCCTCGTCTGGACGGCCGATGGCAGCATCGTCCGCGCGAAGGACATCGGGTTCCAGGCCGATTCCGGATGGCGGTTCCTTCTCGCCGATCCCGATCTCGGATCCCGCGACCAACCGAAGCCGATCACCGGTGCCATCACGAGGCCGACCGCGATCCTCTTCGATCGCTCCGCGCTGACACCCCTTGCGGCCTGCGGCCAACCTGAGCGTCGCCCGCCGGAATCGTCGTATCGCTACGAGACACGCCCGGAGGTGCGGATCGATCCACCCGATCAATCGCTGCTTGGGCTCGGATCGGTGGAGTTCGACGGACCGGTTCACGCGCGATTCGCGTTGCCCGCGACGATGGTCGACGCAGGCGGCGCGGTCTGCTTCAGCGCGGAGGTCGCGCTCATCGAGCCGATCCCCCTGGACGCGCGCGCCTCGGTGACGGTGCGGTTCGTCGGCACCGCCGGCCAGACCATCGTTTTGGACGCGACCAAGCGCCGGGCTTCCATTCTCGTGACCCACGAACTCGCCAAGGACAGCGCGCTCGAGATCGTGGTCGATGACGGAGGCAACGGCGTCGCTGGCGATCGCGTCGCGGTTCATCGCGGCTGCTTCATCCGGCAGCAGTGATCGCCGCCAACGAACACGGATCCGACGCGGACGCCGTCCGGAGAGCGCACGGCCCGCGGGTCGCATCCCCGAATCGAAGGACTCATCGATCACGCTTGCATCGATGCCGCCGTCGGCATGGAACGAGACGCGGACCGTTCCATCCCGGCAGGTGACGAGCCTCCTGACATCAGGCGCGAGATGGGGCTGGAAGCGGTCCTGGGCGAACCTCCGCATCGCCGTCGATTGCAGGATGAACGACGGGTTCGACGCGGCGATGTAGCCGACGACGGCCTCGCGCCAGCTTCCGTGGTGCGGGATCTCGAGGACATCGCAGCGGAGATCGACTTCGCCGCGCGAGTGCATCGCCGTGAGCCGCGCGGCCGGCTCCGTCTCGATGTCCCCCGAGAGCAGGAGACGCGGCCGCTCCACGCCCTGCCCGGCGTCGATCTCGACCGACAGCACGAGCGAAAGGTCGTTGTCGCGCCGCGATCGGTATCCCTCGCTCGGCCACAGCACGGACCAAGTGGCGCGGCCGAGCCTCACGCTGTCGCCGGCCTTGACCATCTGGAACCCGACTCCGCGCGACCGCATCGTCCCGAACAGCTCTGCGATGGCGGGGTTCGTGCGCTCGGCGGCGAGAAGGGCGTCGTGGATCAGGACGCGCTCGACGCGCGCGTATCTCGTCACATCCGCTAGCGCGCTCAGGTGGTCGAGATCGGGGTGCGAGATGAAGATCGCATCGACGACACCGCCGCGCGCGTCGATCCACGGGAGCAGCGCCCGTGTCGCGACATTCCCTATCGAGCTCGAGCCCCCGTCGAACAGGATGAGCGACTCACCTGATTCGACCGCGATCGTCGTGCCGTCCCCGATCGCGAACATCGTGCACTCGAAGTGCGGTGGATTCGCGCGCGCCTCGTGAAGGCGACCACCGGCCACGAGGAGCAGGGACACGGCAACCCACGCAACCGTGCGGACACGCCTCCTTGCGGCGCACAACGCGATGCAACCGGATGCGGCCAAGGCCCCGCCGATGGACCAGTGAAAGCCGCCGAGCGCGATGGATCCCGCTCCGCCCCGAATCGAGAGCTCGACGAGTTCGATCTGGAGCCACGCCGTCAGCCACATCGGCCACGCGAGGATCGAGAGAAGCGGAGGCCAGAGCGCACCAAGGAGCGCCTTTGGATAGGCGATCGCGAGCGTCGCCGTCGAGAGTGGCGCACAGAGCAGCGTGAGAACCGTCCCGTAGGGCTGCAGCGAGCCGAAGTGGACGAGCACGATCGGCGTGCTCGCCATGAATGCGGCGAGCCCCGAGGCCAGCATCCGGGACAGGAACTCCCCCGCCACCCCGAGCCACGCGGGATGTCCTCGCCTCGGGACATCGCTCGGCATCCACGCGAGCCAGCGCGCCTGTATCTGTCCCGACAGATGCCGGAGCGCGAGCACGCAGGC
>CAIXEV010000063.1 GCA_903918555.1 uncultured bacterium
GCGGTCGTGGCCGCCGGGGGCGTTGCGGGCGCGGAGGCCGCAGGTGCCGCCGGGGAGGGCGAGCCGCCCGAACCGCAGGCGACGAGCGCCAGCCACGCAAGTCCAAGGGAGACCACGCGATCCGCACGGAGGAGTTCGACACACGCACGCTTCATGCGGTCAGAATAGCCGACCGTGCCTCCGTCCGCGAAACCGATCCTTCCACCTCGCGCCGACAACGCATCCGCGCCGCGCTGGCTCGTCGCGCTCGACACGGGCGGCACCTTTACCGACCTCGTTGGCCGCGCGCCCGACGGCACGATTCGGCGCGTCAAGGTTCCATCGGACGGCTCGCTTCTCGCGACCGTGACGGCCAGCGACGACACGCGCGTGCGACTCGCACCAACCGGCGGACTTCGTCTCCCGCGCGGACTTCTCGCCGGCTGGCGCCTCGCGGACGACTCCGCCGCGCGCGTGGTCCGCCACGACGCCGACGCGATCGAGCTTTCGCGCGCCGTTCGGCTCTCCGTCGGAAGCACGCTTCGCCTTGTCCAGGACCCACGCGCGATCGACGCGCCGCGGCTCGGACTCCACATCCTCACCGAGACGCCCCTCGGCGAACCGCTGCCGCCCATGGAGCTCCGTCTCTCGACCACGCGCGGCACGAACGCGCTGCTCGAGGGCCGCGGCGCGCGCGTCGGCGTGCTGGTGTCCGACGGGCTGACGGGCGTCGTCGAGATCGGCGACCAGACGCGCGAGGATCTCTTCGCGCGCGTGCCGCAGCGGACGCGCCGCGCGGCGCACGCGGTCGCCGCGCTGCCCGAGCGGTCGCTTGCCGATGGTTCGGTCGAGCGCGCGGCGGACGCCGCCGCCTGCGTGCGCGCAGCGGAGAGCCTCGCACGCGCGGGCTGCGATTCCGTCGTCGTCTCGCTCGCCCACGCGCTTGCGAACGACCGCGAGCGCGAGATCGCCTCGCTCCTGCGCGATCGCGGCGTGCGCGCGGTCGCCGCGCGCGAGATCGCGCCGCACCCGCGCCTCCTCACGCGCAGCGAAACCGCCTGCATTCACGCACAGATCGCGCCAATCCTCGAGGCGTTCGTCGAAGACGCCACGCGCCCGGCGCACGAGGCCACGCGCCCAGCGCACGACGCCACGCGCTCGGCGCAAGACGCCACGCACTTGACGCACCACGCCCGCGCCTTCGTCTTCACAAGCGCAGGCGTCCTCCAGCGCGCCGATCGACTGCTTGCGCGCGACACGCTCTACTCGGGCCCCGCGGGCGGAGCGCGCGCCGTGTGCGCCGTTGCGTCGCGCCACGGGATCGACCGCGCCGTCGGCTTCGACATGGGCGGCACGAGTTCCGATGTCTCGCGCGTGGCGCATGGCGAGGCCGCGCTTCGCAGCGAATCGCGCCTGAACGGCATGACGGTCGCGGCGCCGAGCGTCGCGATCGACAGCGTCGCGGCGGGCGGTGGATCGATCTGCCGCGTGCGCCACGAGATCTTCGAGGTCGGCCCCGAGAGCGCCGGCGCGAACCCAGGCCCCGCGTGCTACGGCCGCGGCGGTCCGCTTGCGATCACCGACATCAACCTCCTCGCGGGCCGACTCGCGCCCGGCGAGGGCGCGATCGCCGTCGACCGCGCGGCCGCCGAAGCCGCGCTCGAGGCGGTCGCGGCCGAACGCGGCGTCGCCCCCGAGGCCGCGCTGCAGGCGTTCCTCGAGATCGCCGACGCGCGCATGGCGCTTGCGATCGAGGCGCTCTGCGTGCGCGACGCGGTCGACCCTCGCGGCCACGCGCTCGTCGCCTTCGGCGGCGCGGGCGGCCAGCACGCGTGCGCCATCGCGGTGCGCCTCGGCCTCGACCGCATCGTGTTCCCGCGCCACGCGGGCTTCCTTTGCGCGGCCGGCGTGCTCGACGCGACGCCGGCGCGCTTCGCCACCGTCACGGTGCTCGCGCCGCTCGACGCCATCGGCGCGACGATCGAGGCGCAGCGCAGCGCCGCCATCGCCGACGCAACCGCCGCGCTCGCAGCCGATGGCTTCGCGTCGCCCGCCGCGTCCTCGGTCGAGGTCGCGCTGCGCCTCACGGGGCAGGAAGCGTCGATCCGCGTGCCGTTCGGCTCGGCCGACGAGCTGCGCGCGCGCTTCGTCGAGCGATTCCACGCGCTCTTCGGCTACGCGCCTCCGGCCCGCGCGATCGAGGTCGTGTCGATCGAGGCGCGCGTGTCGGCGCCGCAGCCCGCGCGGGAATCGCAGC
>CAIXEV010000064.1 GCA_903918555.1 uncultured bacterium
CTTCGCGGTGAAGTCGTGGATCGGAAGCAGGTGCACCGCGGTGACGCCGAGGTCCTTGAGGTGCGCGAGGCCCGTCGCCGGGCCGTCGCCTGCGGGTACGCCCGGCTGCACGAGCCCGAGGTAGGTCCCGCGCACGGCGTCGGGCGCGTTCGGATCCCGCTTCGAGAAGTCGAGCACATGGATCTCGTAGAGGATCTCGTCGGTCGGCTGCGCGAGCTTCGGCGCCACCGACGCGTCGAATCCGTCGGGCCGGAGCCGCGTGAGATCGGCGACCACGGTGCGCGAACTGTCGGTGTTCGCGGCGAAGCCCCACATGTCGGCGACTTCGCGCGCGGCGCCATAGTTGTTGAAGCGGTAGCGGTACTCGACGCCGTGGAGATCGCCCCTGACGGTGGCTTCCCAGACGCCCCGTTCACCGCGGGCGAGCGCGATCGTGCGGCTCGGCGAGGCGGCGCCGCGCGGTTCGTACAGCAGGAGGTCGACCGAGTCCGAGACGGGCGACCAGGTCGCGAAGTGCGTCTCGGCCTCGGAGCAGAACGCGCCGAGCCGCGCGTCGAGCGCGGTGAACGCGGGCGCATCGAGCGCGCCGCGCGCGTAGACCGTGACGGGCGCGAGTTCCGCGAGCTCGCGGTCGTCGGCCGCCTTCGGGTCGAAGCGCAGCATGAGCTGCGCGATGGCGTCGGGCTCGATCTCGCGCGCGAGCTCGACCTCGAGCAGGCGGTCGCCCTCGACCGACTTCACGCGGTACGAACGCTTTGGATCGCGGCGGTCGTAGACCTCGATCGCCTTGCGTTCGGTGCGGTCGAGCGGCCGCGACAGCGCGAGCGTGATGGTGCGGTCGCTGTCGAGGAACGCGCCCTCGATGCGCAGGCTCAGATCGACCTTCGACGGATCGGTGCTGTAGGCCTGGTCGCCCGAGGTGATCCAGATCTCGGAGACCGCGCCCTTCTTCAGCTCGACGAAGCGGTCCTGGTCGAAGTCCTTCTCCTCCCAGTTGCCGCGGCGGATGAGGAACCCGGCGCGCTGCGGCGTCTCGGCGAACGGCACGATCGCGTAGCGCCCGAAGGCGTCCTCGCCGCCGAAGTTGACGGCGGAACCTTCGCCGCCCTCGGGCCAGACCCAGAGGTTCCAGCCCGTGTAGTCCTTGGCGGGGCGGTGGTAGTGGACGACCAGCACCGATTCCGCGGGCCGGCCGCCGACCGTGTAGTCGCGGATCTTGAGCTTCTTGGCGAGGGCGGGGAAGTCGCCCTTCGGCGGCGCCGCCGACGCGCCAAGCGGCAGGATGACCGCGGCAAGTGCGAGCAGGAGGACCGACACGCTGCGAAGGAAGCGCATGACGGCGAGTGTATCGACCGATCGCGGCGTGGCTGCGGTACGCTCTGCACATGACCGACGCACAAGCCCCGTTCGGGAAGCGCCCGGCGACGACTCCGCCCGCGCTGCTCGCAGAGATCGCGGCCAAGGTTGACGCGATCGCAGCAGCAGACGCCGCCACGGCCGGGCCGCAATGGGGCGCGCTCCACAAGACGCTTCTGAAGGCGAAGGTCGATCCGCACGCCATCATGCGGCTCGTGACCGCGCGCGACGCGGCGCAGGCGGCGCTGATGGTGCGCTGGCTGAAGGGCGAGGAGATCGAGATTGCCGCGCCGGCCGCGCCCGCGGCGCCGAAGATCGACGCCGATGTCATGAAGGCCGCGATGAAGGCCTTCCGCAAGCGCCTGAAGCTCGCGCGGCTCGACGCGGAGAGCCGGCTCGGCGTGCGCCCGACGACGACGGGCAAGCGCGCCGACATCGACGCGATCATCGCGCCGAACGACTACCCGCGCTCGGTGTGGGACGCGCTGGTCGCGGCCGGCCGCCTCCGCAGCGAGGGCGGCGGGTTCTACGCGTTGGTTGACGAAATCGCGGAGGATTGATTCAGCGGCACTTGCTATGCTGCGGATTCTTCGAGAGGAGACCCGCGTGGTCGTCAGCCGTGAACAAGTCCTTGATTCGATTCGCGAGATCATCCGAACCGACCTGAAGTTCTCAGGTATCGAGATTGGCGAGGATCTCGAACTCGTCGGCGGCGGCCTCGGGCTGGACTCGCTCGACCTTTTGATGCTGGTCACCGGCATTGAGAAGCGCTTCGGCCACAAGATCCAGCACAAGAAGTTGAATCGCGACACCATGGGAACGGTGGGCCGCTTCGCCGACTTCGCGTTCGCCGAACTCTCCGCCGCAGCCAAATGAACGGGCTCATCGACCGACTCCCTCATCGGCCACCCTTCCGATTTGTGACCGAACTGCGATGCGTTGATCCATCGGCGTTTGAAGCAGTTTGGAGCGTGTCGGGCGACGAAGACTTCTTTCGTGGCCATTTTCCCGGCGAGCCCATCGTGCCGGGAGTGCTGATCACCGAGGCGCTTGCGCAGACCGCGGGGCTTCATCTCCTGTCGCGCGAAGGTGGTGGGAGCCACGGTGGGATGCTGGTGCAGTCGGAGGTCCGATTCCGCAAGCCCGTGCATCCTCCCGCGATGATCTCGCTGCGCGTGACGGATGATGGATCGCTCGGTTCGCTCCATCGATTCGAGGTTCGCGCGTTCGTGCGCGAGACGCTCGTCGCGGATGGCACGATCGTGCTCGCGGTCATCGCGAGAGATTCGGATGCTCCCGAGCAGTAGTCAGATCGGCGGAGGCCGGCGTAGGCGCGCGCCGAACGGGCAGCGTTCGGCCGGTGTCAATCGGCCTCGGCCGCCCTTGATTGCGTGAGATTTCGAACGAGGTGCCGCATGCTCCCGATGGACGCAGAGACACCGTTCGCAAGCCGTCGCAGCGTCGCGTCGACCGCGGTCACGACATCCGAACATTGTTCTTCGTCGATGACCAGCGGCGGGGTGAACTTCAGGATGTTCGAGTGACTTTCCGTGACCTGGCAGAGCACGGCGTGCTCGGCGAGC
>CAIXEV010000065.1 GCA_903918555.1 uncultured bacterium
CCATCTGCGGCGGATCGGGGAGGTCGAGGTTCATCACGCCCATCTCGGCGTGCTTCTCGACGAGCGAGTCCTGCTTGAAGCGCTCGAGGCGCGTCTCGCGGCCGCGCGCCTGCTTCGCGCGCTGGCCGGCCTTGTAGCGGTCGATGAACGCCTGCTCCTGGCGGATCTTGTCCTGCTGCTTCTCGTGCTGGCGCTCGACGGTGAGCATCCGCTCCACGCGCAGCGCGCGGAACGCCGCGTAGTTGCCGGGGTACTCGCGCAGCACGCCGCGGTCGATCTCGATGATGCGCGTGACGACGCGGTCGAGGAGCCAGCGGTCGTGCGAGATGAGCACCACGCTGCCCTTGAACTCGTCGGCGAGGAAATCCTCGAGCCAGCGGCGGCCCTCGATGTCGAGGTGGTTGGTCGGCTCGTCGAGGAGCAGGAGATCGGGGCTCGAGAGGAGCAGCCGCGCGAGGCCGAGGCGCGCCTTCTGGCCGCCGGAAAGGCCCTTGATCGGCAGGTCGAAGTCGGCGTCGGTGAAGCCGAGGCCGTGGAGCGCGGCGTCGATCTTGTGGTCGATGGCGTATCCGCCCGCGGCGTCGATCGCCTCCTCGAGCGAGACCTGGCGGTTCATGAGCTTCTCGAGCTCGTCGCCGTCGGCGGTGGCCATGCGGTCGTAGACGCCCTCGAGCTCGGTCTTGAGCTGCTCGATCGACGCGAACGCCTCGGCCGCCGCGCCGCGGAGGGTCTTGTCCTGGGGGAGCCGCGGGTCCTGCTCGAGGTAGCCGATGCGGACCGTACGGGCGATCTGGACCTCGCCGTCGTCGGGCTTGAGCGCGCCGGCGATCAGCTTGAACAGGGTGCTCTTGCCGCAGCCGTTGCGGCCGACGAGGCCGATGCGCTCGCCTTCATGGATCGAACCGCTCACGCCGTCGAGGAGGAGACGCGTGCCGTGGCCGAAGCGGAGATTGGCGAGTGTGACGAGGGACATGGACTTGGGGGAATTGGACCGGAACCGACCCTGCCGCCCGGAAAGGGCGGGGCAGGGAGGGTAGCAGGATCAATCCCGCGGAATCGGCTTTCCACGCCATTCCCACAGCCACGAGAGGAGCCGCCGGTCGGCCGGCGGCAGGATGAACCGCGCAAGCGCCGCGGCCAAGGTCGGCGCGACCGCCGCAGCGAGCGAGCTTGTCGCCGCGAGCACCACCGCGCTGAAGACCGCGTAGGCGGCCGCGTGGTGATCTTCGGTGAGCGAGCGCCACGAAGGCGCGCCGCGGCCTGCGCCGAACGCGATGTTGAGGAGCACGGCGAGCGTCGCAGCCGCGCCGACGAGCAGCGCGCAGACGATTCCTCGCTCGAAGACCTTCCGCCGCATCAGCGCCACGCCCAGCATGGCCGCGAACGGCGCGAGCACCATCGCGCCGATCGCGTTCACCCCGACGAGAAGAAGGAGCGGCGGCAGCGACCAGCGCGTGCGGGCGAGCTCCGCCTGTCCTTCGGGCGAGTTGATCCACTTCATGTCCGCGCTGCCCCACATCGAGCCGTTCCAGGTCTGCTCGTCCACCACGCCGCCGAGGGCGCGGTAGCGCTCGAGGAGCGCGGTTCCCGCCGATTCGCTTGCGGCCGACGCGGCGCCCGTGGTGAAGCCGAAGGCGATGCCGCCGATGACGATGATCAGCATGAGCGCGATCACGACGAGGGTGCTGCTCGCGACGGCCTTCATGCGTCGCACCCACGGGCCGACGGTCGGGTACTCGAAGAGCGCGCTGGCGGTGCCGCACTCGCCGCATCGCACATAGAGAAGCCCGGTCTGCGGCTCGCGCGTGATCGGGCTGCCGACGAGCGGATGCATGCACTGCATGCAGAGGCGGTCGCCCGTGAGCGTCTCGATCGGCGCCGGGCGCGCGTCGCCTGCCGTTCCGGTGGGGGAAGTCGTCTCGCTCATGATGAGGCTCCAATCGAGCGTGGCGCTGCGCTGCGCACCAACGCGAAGTTCTCCCGTCGCTTGCGCGCGGCCATCCGCACGGCCTGCGCGACGCCCGCGCGCACGGCGGATCCGACCGCGATGGCGGCGACGGCGCTCGTGACGAGCGCCGTGCCGAGGACAAGCCCGGTGATCTCGGAGTGCTCGATGTGGCGCGACACGAGGTTGCGGGACTCTCGCCAGAGCTGGTCCGGACCCGCGTCGGCGAAGACGACGAGCGCCGAGATCAGCAGCACCGGCGCGGCGGTGAGGCCCCAGGCGACGAGGTACGAACTCGCGATGCGGCGATGCGGCGCCAGCGTTCCCGCGCAGCTACCGATGAAGACGCCCGCGACCACGGCGCCCACGAACGGGATCGAGAAGGTCGAGATCACGGACTCGAGGTCCCGCGCGGAAAATCCGGATCGCAGCCTGTCGTCGAGCGCCGCGCCCGCGAACAGGAGCACCAGCCACCCGAGCTGCAGCGTTCCGACCGCGACTCCGAGGCGCAGGTTGAGCGCGCGGAGCCGCGCCCAGACGCGCGCAGGCTCGCGCGCCTCGCGCGGCGTCCAGCGAACCGCGAATCCGCAGCGCCCGCAGCGGGCGATCCACATGCGCAGCTCGGCGCTGTGGCTGCGCGACCGGCCGTCGAGCACCTTTCCGCAGGATGCGCAGGCGTGCGAGAGCATGCGCTGAGGATACCTGCCCCTCGGGCGATGCGTACACTGTCGCCCCGTGCGTGACAGAGCCGTCTACCGCCGCAAGCTCGCCTATCCGATCCTCACCCTCGTGGTGGCGGGGATCGTGTACTTCTCGTCGCGCGGGATGATCGGGACGGCGCCCCCGCCGAAGCCCGCCGACTACGAGACGGCGGCGCGCGAGGCCATGGCTGCGGTGCGGGCCGGCAAGCCGATCCCCAACGCGATCGATCCGATGGTCGATTCGATGTTCGAGATGATGGCGCCCGAGGCGATCCGGGCTGCGTCGGGCGGCGACCTCGCCTACGCCGTGCGTGGTCCCGCGGATTCGCGGGGCGAACTGCCGTGGATCCAGTCGGTCGAGGTCCGCGCGCCGAACGGTGCGTCCGTGTCGCTCTCGATCTCGATCCTGAACGGGCGTACCGAGGTGGTGGGCGTGTCGCGAGGTTCGGTTGGTTCAGCAGCGGAAGGAGCGTCGGGTTCATGACCGCATGGGTCAACGGTTCGTTCATCGAGGATGGCGAGGCGCGCGTGGGCCTGTTCGACGCGGGCTTTCAGCACGGAATCGGGCTCTTCGAGACGATGCTCGCGCGCGACGGCGCCGTGCTTGACTTCGAGCGGCACCTCGAGCGCATGGCGACGAGCGCGCGCGAACTGCGGCTGTTCGATCCGCTGAAGACCGAGCCGCTCGCCGAGGCCGTGCAGCACGCGCTCGCGAAGAGCGAGATGCGCGACGCCCGCATCCGCGTCACGCTGACCGCGGGAGACATGGGGCGGCCGTTTGCCGGTGCGAACGCTGCTGGAGCGAAGCCTGCGGCGCCGCAGCCGACGCTCGCCATCCATGTGCAGCCGCCGACGCGCTATCCCGACGAGCTCTTCGAGAACGGCGTCGCGGTCGCGATCGCGGAGAACCGCGCGAATCCGCTCGACTCGTTCTCGAGCCACAAGACGCTGATGTACTGGCCGCGCATCGCCGCGGTGCAGCGCGCGGCGGAGGTCGGTTGCGCGGAGGCGCTCTGGTTCACGGTGACGAATCATCTCGCGAGCGGCAGCGTGTCGAGCGTGTTCGTGGTGAAGGACGGCGCGCTGCGCGTGCCGTTCGCGCGCGGCGAGGAGCCCGAGGGCGCGATGCGCGCGCCGGTGCTGCCGGGCTGCACGCGCGCGAAGGTGATCATGTGGGCCGAGGGCGAAGGCCGCTCGGTCGAGCGCGCGAACCTCGCGATCGACGATGTGCTCGCGGCCGACGAGATCTTCCTGACGAACTCGAGCTGGGGCGTGCTTCCCGTCGTGCGCATCGAGCGCCATGAGGTGGGGGGCGGCAAGCCCGGGCCGGTCGCGCGCGCGATGCGCGCGAGGTGGCTTGCGTGAGCGGCTTCGGCGGCGATCCAAGCGGTGCGCCCGGCGGCTTCGGCCGCTTCCGCGTCTTCACGGTGGGTCGTGATGCGGCCTCGCGGTTCCGCGTGAAGCCGCCGTGGCGCGTGCGGTCAAACGCGGGCCCGATCGAGCGCGCCTTCGTCGGGATCCTGACCTTTCTTCTCGCGCTGCCGGTGGCGCTCCTCATCATCGCGCTCGCGCTCGCTGCGCTGGTGCTCGTGCTCGGTTGCGGCGCGGTGTGGTTCGCGTTCG
>CAIXEV010000066.1 GCA_903918555.1 uncultured bacterium
ATTTGAGCCCACATTGGCCACGGCATCACCCTTGGTCATGACTGGCTCGAGCTGCTCTTTGGGAAGCTTCATGTAGTCGGTGATCAGATGCGCCGGTCCGCGGCGAGAAGGATAGTTGCTGTCGAACTCCTGCTCCGTGAGGAACTGCACGAAGGTATTCAGCCCCTCGTCCATCCACCACCACTGACGCTCGTCGCTGTTGATGATCATCGGGAAGAAATTGTGCCCGACCTCGTGGATGATGACGCCGACGAGCCCCCACTTGGTGCCCGCCGAGTAGGTTCCGTCCTTCTCGGGCCGCGGGCCGTTGAAGGAGATCATCGGGTACTCCATGCCGCCGACGGGGCCGTTCACGCTGATCGCGACGGGGTACGGGTACGGGTACGCGTGGCGCGAGTAGCTGTCGATGGTGTGCGCGACGGCGTGCGTCGAGTAGCGGCTCCACAACGGCTCCGCCTCGGCCGGGTAGTAACTCATCGCGAGCGCGGCGCGGTCGGTGCCGGGAACGGGCGCCTTCGCGGCGTCCCAGATGAAGCTCGCGCTCGCGGCGAACGCGACATCGCGCACATTGTCGGCCTTGAAGCGCCATGTCTTCGTGCCCGTGGACTTCGCGGCGCGGCGCGCGGCGGCCTCCTCGGGCGTGGTCACGAAGCGGGGCTTCTCGTCGCCGCGGGCCTCGTCGAGACGCGCGCGCTGCTCGGGCGCGAGCACCTCCGCCGCGTTCTGGAGCTCGCCCGAGGCGGCGACGGTCCAGTTGTCAGGCACGGTCACCGCGAGCGTGTAGTCGCCGAACTCGAGCGCGAACTCGCCCTGCCCGATGAACGGCTTGTGCTGCCAGCCGCGCATGTCGGTGTAGGGCGCGGCGCGCGGGAAGAACTGCGCCATCACATAGAGCGGCGCGAGGTCGGAGCCGGGGCGCGTGGGATCGTTCTCGCCGAGGAGCTCGTAGTTCGAGCGCGCGCGCGAGGTCGTGTTCTTCATCACGAGGAAGCGCCACGACATCTCGCAGGTGAAGCTTCCGCCCGGCGCAAGCGCCGCGGGAAGGTCGACGCGCATCATCGTGTCGACGATCGTCACCGGCAGCGGCTTGCCGTCGGCGCCCTTGACGACGACATCGCGGTAGCCGCCCTCCCACTCGTGCTGCTCGACGATCTGGCGCAGGCTTCCGACCGGCAGCGGCTTCGAGAGGTCGAGCGCCGGTTCCGCGCGCTTGCCGAGCGAATCGTCGCGGAAACGGTTCTGGTCGAGCTGGAACCAGAGGTAGCGGAGTTCGTCAGGCGAGTTGTTGTGGTAGACGACGCGCGCGGTGCCGACGAGCTCGGTGGTCGCGGGGTCGAGCGAGACCGCGATGTCGTGGTCGACCTTCTGCTGCCAGTAGCCCGCCCCGGGCGCGCCCGACGCCGTGCGCTGGTCGTTCGGCGTCGGCAGCACTTCCTCGAGCTGCCGGAACGGGTCGCCCTCCTGCAGCACCGACGGCGGCACGACGAGCGCGCCTCCGCGCTGGTCGAGCGACAGATCGGGCGGCCCCGCGAGGACCGCGGTGGCAGCGAGTGCGAACGGCGCGAGCGCGGCGAGAGAAAGGCGCGGCATCCGCGCACTGTACTTCAGCGCGCGGCGGTCTCCCCGAGCAGCCTTTGGAGACGGGCGCGAATCTCCCCGTCACGGCGGGGCCGCTCGCCGGCGGCCGCGCAGTCTTCGAGGTAGCCCGCGAGAAAGTCGCGCGCCTGTTCGGGCGTGCCCGCCATGTCGAGCGCCTCGAGCGTGGCGCGGTCGGTCCACTCTGTGCGGCCGCTGTGGACGCCGCTCGCGCGCCGCTGCCCGCGCACGAGCGAGAGAAGCTCGGGGAGCGCCGCCTGGTGGCGCCCGAGGCTGCCGAGCACGAGCGCCCGGTTGTAGCGGATGTTCAGGACCATGGGATGGCCCGCGCCGAGCATCGCCGTCACCTCGGGCAGCACGAGACCTGCGTAGTCGGCGCTCTCCTCATTCCGACCCGCAAGGCCGTGGCCAAGCACCACGAGGGACATCGCGCGCGCGCGCAGGATCGCGAGTTCGGCGCTGCCCTTGATGCGGTCGATCTCAGCGAGCAGCTGGGGAATCGTCGAGCCCTTCGGCTCCCGATCGAGCCCGCGGCGGAGAAGGATGATCCTCGCCTCGACCGCCTGCTGCGAATCGGCTCCGAGGGCGCGCTCGAGATGCGAGACGACCTCCGCGGACGCGCGCGCGTAGCGGCGTTCGACCTCGGGCGCGTCGGGCCCGGTGTAGTCGAGCCGCTCGAGCTTGAACAGGCCATCGGTCACGACCGGCACATGCATCGGCTCGAGCGCGCGGGAGAGGACGGTGCAGCTCTCGGGGTCGACGGGGAGTTCGAATCCGGGCGCGCGCGTCCCCGACGCCAGAAGCCGCTCGCCGAGCTCGCGGAAGCGCGCGTGGTTGTCGACGCCGTCGGCCGCGCGTGCGCCGGCGAGAAGCAGCCCGCGCAGCACGGGATCGCGCGGATCGGCGCGGGACTCGAGCAGCTCGACGCCGCGGACCGCGACGCGCTCGGCGTCGGCACGGAAGCCGAGGTCGAGCCACGCCTCGGCGAGCGCGAGGCGGATGCGCGCTGCGCCGACCGGGTCGCGCGCGTCGTAGTCGGCGACGCGATCCGTCGCGGCGCGCAGCACCTCGGTGAGGAGCGCGCGGTCCTTGCCCTGCGCAAGCGCGGGCTCGTGCCCGCCGAGGTGGTCCGGGAGGAAGCTCGCGCTCGTCTCGGCGTTGCGAAGCGACTCGCGCGCGTGCAGCGCCGCGCGAATCGCCACGGTGGTGGCGACGACCAGGGTCGCGGCGACCAGGGCCGCCGCGACGGTCACGGCTCGGTGCCTGTGCGCGAGTCGGCGAACCTGACGGAGCGCGCCCTCCGGCCTTGCGCGCACCGCGCGGCGGTCGAGCAAGGCGCGCAGATCATCGCCGAGCGCATCGACCGACTGGTAGCGGCGCGCCGGATCCGCTTCGAGCGCCATCATTACGACCGCGTCGAGATCCGCACCGACCGCAGCGCCGCCCCCGCTCCCCCGCGCGGCACGCGAGGGCGACGGAGGCCGCGACTCGCGGAGCCGACGCGCGAGCGCGGCAGGCGCGAGCCCGCGCACCTCCTCGCGCGGGAACGCGAGCCTTCCCGTCGACAGCAGGTAAAGCACGGCGCCGAGCGACCAGACATCGGAACGCACATCGCCGCGCGATGCGCCGGCCTCCGCCTGCTCGGGACTCATGAACTCGGGCGTCCCGACCGATCCGCCGAGCGACTCGGTGCGAAGCTCGTGCACGGCATCGGCCGCGCCATCGAGCGCGCGCGCGAGCCCCCAGTCGATGATCCGGATGCGCCATCCGCCCTCGACCTCCTCGGCGAGGATGTTGCCGGGCTTCAGGTCGCGGTGCAGGATGCCACGGCGGTGCGCATGGGCGACGCCGTCGACCACCTGCAGCATCATCTCGATGCGGCCCCGCGCGTCGACTCCCGCCCGGGCGCACGCAGCGTCGATCGGCTCGCCATGCACGATCGGCATCGCGAAGAACGGCCTGCCATCGTTGGTCGCGCCCGCGTCGTGGATCGCGATGATCGCGGGATGATCGAGCTCGGCGAGCGCCACGCGCTCGGCCTCGAAGCGGCGGAGCGCCGAGCGCGAGTCGAGGTCTCCGCGCAAGATCTTGAGCGCGCAGAACCGCGAGGGCGGTCCCTCGGCGCGGGCGAGGTAGACGACGCCGTGACCTCCTTCGCCGATGCGCGCGAGGAGCTCGTGCCGAGGCACCCCTGGAAAGGCCTCGGCGCCGAGCGCCGCGCGAACAGCCGCATCGACCGCCGACGCCTCGCGATCCGCCTGCCCCAGCATCCCGAGCAGGAGCCTTCGCACGGACGGCTGCAGTTCCCGCCCACCCGCCTCCCGCCCACCCGCTTCCCACCCACGAAGCTGCCGATCGCGCTCCGTGGGCGGAAGCGCCGCGAGCATGTCGAAGAGTTCCGCGATGGGACCATCCGTCATCGTCATCGATCCTTCGGCCGGGCTCAGCCCACGCGGTCAACACGCGTCAACGGCCGGCGCGGCCATCATCGGATTCGCCGGCGGCGCCCGAAGCCGCATCGCGGTCCTCAAGCCACGCCGCGATCCAGGCGCGCGCGAACCGCAGGTCGCGCTCGACGGTCGGCGCGCTGACGCCAAGCACCTCTGCGATCTGCGCGACCGAAAGCCCGCTCGACGCGAAGAGCACCAGCGCCTCGCCTCGCCGCGGCTCGCACTCGAGGAGCGCCGCGAGCGCAGCGCGCACCCGCGCAACCGACTCGTCGCGCGAGGCGGCATGGCCGACCGACTCGAAGAGATGCGCCGACGCCGCGGAGAGCGGCGCGGCAGCGCGGCCCCCGCCACGCTTCTCGGCCTCCCTGCGTCGGCGGCGGTCGGAAAGCACGCGTCGCAGCGTGATCGTCGCGAGGCCGCGCAGCTGCTCCTCTCCCTGCGGACGGGAGTCCTGCGCGCTCAATCGCCCGAGCGCTTCGTTCAACACCGATGTCGGCCCGCTCGTGAGCGCGGCGCCGTCGCGGTTCTCGCGCATCGTCATCGCCGCGAGCTTCTTGAGCCCGAGATAGCTGCGCGCGACGAGCGCGTCGAATGTCGAGTGACGGGAAGAATCAGGCAGGGCCACCGAGGCAGTCTATCGGTCCCGCCGCGGTTGACCAGAGCTCAGCCAAACAGCGCCGCGCGCTCGCCGCGGTCGAGGAGGCGCTTGCCGCGCACGCCGCGGCCGCTCGCCGCGAGGAAGCGGCCGATCGCCATCGTCGGGAAATACAGGCGATAGAGGTGGTAGCGCAGGTAGAAGACCTTCGGGAAGCCCGTGCCGGTGTACTCGGTCTCGCGCCAGCTGCCCGCGGGGTCGCCGTCCGGGTTCGCGATCGGGTCGTTCGCCGCGCCCTCGTCGAGCTGCGTGCGGCAGAGCCACTCGATCGCGCGCTTGAGGTCGGGGTCGTCGGCGCCGTAGATCTCCTGCAGCACCATCGCGGCCCACGCGGTCTGGCTTGCGGTCGACGGCCCCTGCCCCTTCTTCGACGGGTCGAGGTAGGTGTCGGCCGACTCGCCGAAGCTGCCGTCGGGCTTCTGGACCGACTTCATCCACTTGCCGGCGCGCTGGATCCACTCGCTCTCGCGCGGCACGCCGCAGCGGATCGGGCCGATCACGGCCTGCCAGGTGCCGTAGATGTAGTTCACGCCCCAGCGTCCGAACCAGCAGCCTTCGGGCTCCTGGTGCGCACGGATGAACTCGACCGCGTCGCGCACGCCGGCGTTCTCGATGCCGTATCCGTGCCACGAGAGGCACTCGAGCACGCGCCCGGTGATGTCCGGGCACGACGGATCCTGCATCGCGTTGTGATCGGCGAACGGAACAAACTCGAGGATCTCGCGGTTCCTCGTCCGATCGAACGCGGCCCAGCCGCCGTCGCCGTTCTGCATCGCGAGAATCCACCGCACGCCGCGCTGCGCCGACGCCATGAACTCCGCGGCCTCGGCCGCACGCGGCGACGCGGGCGCGTCGGGCCGCGTGCGCGCGAGCGCCATCGCCACCATCGCGGTGTCGTCGCAATCGGGGTAGAACGCGTTCGCGTACTCGAAGAACCAGCCGCTCGCGGCCGGCGCGCCATCGACATTCGCGGTCCAGTCGCCCGCGAAGCGACACTCCTTCGAGACGAGCCAGCGCGCCGCGCGCGCGGCCTCGTCGTCCTCCGCGTCGAAGCCGCAGTCGGCCAGCGCGTACAGCGCGATGCCGGTGTCCCAGACGGGCGAGAAGCACGGCTGGATGCGGATCGGCGCGTCGAAGCCTGCGCCGAGAGGCACGAAGAACGCGTCGAGCTCGCGCTCGGCGCGCGCGACGAGCGGGTGCGAGCGCTCGTAGCCGAGCGCATGCAGCACGATCTGCCAGTACACCATCGGCGGGAAGATCGCGCCCACGCCGTCGGTCGCCGCAGCGCCGTCCTGGCCCGCGCGCGCCGAGATCCACTCGAATGCGCGCCGGATCGCCTGCTGCCTGACCGGCGTGCCGCCAGCGTCGTGAACGCGCTTCAGCAGCGCATCGACCTTCAGGAAGAAGCTGCGCCAGAACGGCGGCGCGGCGTTCGTGGGCTTGAGGATGTGGCGCGCGTCGTGATCGAGGAAGAGTTCGCCGATCCCAAGCTCGACGGGAAGCTCGCGCGTCGGCCGCTTGGTCGACACGATCGCGAGCGGCAGGATCATCGTGCGGCTCCACGCGCTCACCTTGTCGAGATGGAAGTAGAACCACTTCGGGAGATACACGATCTCAGGCGGAATCGCGGGCACGGCGTTCCACGAGATCTGCCCGAGCGCCGCGAGATAGAAGTTCGTGAACGAGTTGCACTTCTCCGCGCCGCCGAGATGGCGGATGAGCGCGCGCGCCTTCTTCATGTGCGGCGCATCGGGCGAGTCGCCGAAGAGCTTGAGGCAGAAGTAGGCCTTCACGCACGCGGAGAGATCGGCGCCGGAGTTCGGGTACTGGCCCCAGCCGCCGTCCTCGCGCTGCTGCGAACGGAGGTACGCGAGGATGCGCTGCAGCGTCTGCGGCGGCCGGCCGTCGGCGAGCGCCTGGCCCTCCTGCCCGAGGATCCACTTCATCAGCAGGTACTCGCTCTGCAGGATCGAGTCGCCCTCGAGCTCGGCGCACCAGTGGCCGTCGCGCCTCTGCAGCGACTTGAGGGCGCCGACGGCGCGCTCGAGGTGCTGCTCGATCTCCGAATGGCTCAGCGCACGCGTCTCGGAAGCGTGGCGGGGCGACGGTGGCTGCGGAACTTCTCGCATCGGGAACTCAGGTCGGAAACTCTCGCTCTGCGCGGGACTTCGGAATGTACCGCACACCGCGTCCGGTTGGTCCAACCGTTCGCCGAACGCGCCACGCGCCCGAGGAAGATTCGAAAGATCGTCCGAGTTTCGAGACCCACAAAGCCCGGGTCGTACGCGACGAAGTACGCCGCGGCGGTGGGAGGGCCCGTGTCCGGGTCGTGGATCCGGTACGTGTCGAGGAGGGGGAGGAGGGCGAGGGCGAGGAGCGCGAGGGAGCGGAGGCGGAAGGTGGGGGTGTCAACGCCGG
>CAIXEV010000067.1 GCA_903918555.1 uncultured bacterium
CTTCGACATCACTTCTTTGACTTGGCTTCCTTCACCTTGATCTCCGGACCAGGCATGACCTGGCCATCGACCGCGGCGAAGATCACGCCGATGTGATGCGTCGCGGCCGGAGCCTTGCGCGAGGTGTTCGCGCGGCTACGGGCGCGGCGGGCGATCTCGTCGATCTCGCCGCAGAGCGCGCGAAGCCGCGAGACTTCCTCGTCGGTGAAGTTCTCCCAGTGGAGGCTGATGCGACGGCTCGCAACGCCGCCCGCGCGACGCTCGAGCGCGGTCGCACGGCTCTCCGTGAGCCATGGGCGGTAGAAGTCGGCCAGGCGCTGCTGGTCGCGCTTCGAGTCGCCATCCATCTCGATGGTCATGTCGGCAACGGTGCAGCGGTAGTAGCGCGGACGCTTTCCGCGGCGTCCCGGAGTCGGCGCCCCCGCGCGCGACACCAGAAGTCCGGCCTTCTCGAGATGACGGAGGTGGAAGTAGAGCGCCGTGCGGTTGAGCCCGACGGCCTGGGCGAGCTCCGTCACTGAAGTCTCCCCGAGGCGGCGCGCCGTCTCGAGGATTCGAAGTCGGAGCGGCAGGCGAACTGCCTGCCAGAGCTGGGTGCGGGAGATCTGCATGTTGGGGGATTCGGTCTGCGTATCAGGCATGTCACACCACAGATGGGCGCGGCGGCCGATCGGGCTGCGCGAGAGTTTGGGGCAGAATGGCTGGCGAGGAAGCGGGGAACCGTCCTTCATCCAGCTTCAGCGCGATGATGGAGAACAACTCCGCGAGGGAATCCTCATCGCCTGAACGCCGCATCCGCTCGAGATGCGGAACTTTTCCTTTGAGGTTCGGGCAGCACCGACGGTGCTGTCGCTGTTCATGAACTGAACACGCGCGAAGCCGCCAGTCCGCTGTCCGAACAGAGGAAAATCCTAGAAATCAGCCGACTTGTCAAGAGCGCGCAGCGCGGCATGGGCGCGCATTCGGGAAATAGGGTGCATAGACGCATAGATGACTCCGAAAGAATCGCGAAAGCTGCGCGATTGCTTGGGACAATCTTCAGGATCGTAGGCGGCTACCATGAAAGAATGTCCGATTTTCCGCCGGTTGCCGAGCCGAATCTTGCGCTGCGCGTCCTGATGATGCCGCGCGACACCAACCATCAAGGCACGATCTTCGGCGGCATCATCCTCGCGTACATCGATCAGGCGGGCTACATCGAGGCAAGGCGGCACGGTCTGCACCGATGGGTGACGGCGAGCGTGGATCGCGTCGACTTCAAGGCGCCCGTCGCCGTCGGCGAGGTGGTCGAGTTCAAGACGCGCACGATTCGTCTCGGGCGAACCTCCGTGACGGTGCAGGTCGTCGTCGACGCCGAACGCCTCGACGGCAACTGGGCCCGCGTCACCGAGGCCCAGATCACCATGGTGTCGGTCGACTCGCAGGGCAAGGCCTTCCCCTTCCGAGAGCCTCTTCACCCGACACGCGCATGAACGAGCCTGCACGCATCGCCGTCCTCGTCTCAGGAGGGGGCCGCACAGCCGCCAACATCCACGACGCCTGCCGCGATGGCC
>CAIXEV010000068.1 GCA_903918555.1 uncultured bacterium
GCTTGTCGGCGTCGACCACGCTGCGCGCGCACTCGATCGGCACGAGCCGCGACACGCCGGCCTGCGTCGCGCCGTCGAGCAAGGTCGACAGGCGGTCGCCCTTCGGCACTGCGAACGCCACCGTGACCTCGGGCGCAAGCGGCGGAGCCATCTCGCGCGTGACGACTTCCACGAACCGGTCGCCGTGACGGGCGCGCTCGCCGGTGATGCGCGCCGTCGCGAGCGTGCCGTGACCGTCGAACAGCGTGATGCGATCGTCGGACCCGAGGCGGCGCACATCGAACGCGTGGCGCGCTTCATCGCGCGAGATCTCGACCGAGCCGCCGGGCTCGGGAATGGCGGAGACATGCAACCAAAGGCTAGACACGGTGCGGTTCACCAGCGAGAGGCCTGTCTGCGAAGAAGGCCCGCCGTGTGGCGGGCCTTCGGTCGGTCGAGTGGAGCGTACCGGGATCGAACCGGTAACCTATGCCTTGCAAAGGCATCGCTCTCCCAATTGAGCTAACGCCCCGACGCCCGCAGTATAGCGGGTTACTTCGCGGGCTCGCTTGGCTCGGTTCCCGTCGCGGTCGCACCCGTCGGGGTGCTGGCGGAGGCCGAGCTGCTCGCGGGATTGATGTCGCGCGAGCTGAGCGGGCCGATCTGCGTCGGCGTGATCGTGTTGAGGCGCAGGCTCTCGTCGTAGCGCATCGGGCCCTTCACGCCGATCAGGAGTCCGAGCATCGACGGAAGGTCGAACTCGGGCGTCGGCAGGATGTAGGCGATGGTCTGGCCCGTGCCCTGGTCCTGGAGGCGATAGAGGAGCGGGAGGCGCTCGCCGTTGTAGACGCTCGACGCGTTGAGGCGGCCGACCGCGTCCCACGGCTGGCGCGTCTTCATCGCGAGCTCGAGGTTCGCGACGCCGTCGACGCTCGCGTTCGCCTTCTGGCGAAGCGCCGCGATCTCGAGGAGGCCCTTCTGCACATCGACGCGCACGGCGATCTGCTCGGCGCGGCGGGTCGAGGCGATCGACTCGCTGCGCGGGGTCGACGGATCCTCGGCGAGCGCGATGAAGCGATCGCGCAGCTGCTCGAGCTCGGCGGTCTCGACGGGCTCCTTCGCGACGCGCTGCCAGACGGCATCGATGTCCTTGAAGCGCGTGCGGCGCACCTTCTCGACGACCTGCTCGCGCGTGTCGGCCTTGCCGGCGGTCTGGTTCGCGGGAGTCGCCTTCGCGGCGGGCTTCTGCTCGCCGGCAGCGGTGTCCTGCGTCGGATCAGGGTCGACCGGGTTCGAATCGGCCTCGACCTTCTCGCCGACCTGCACGGGCGGCTCGTTGGTCGTCGTCGTGCCGGTCACGCTCGGCTTCTCGGTGTTGACCGGCGGGTTGGTCGGCGGATTGACCGGCGGCGTGGCCGTGGCTGCAGCGGCCGGAGCGATCGCGCTTGCGTTGATCCAGCCGACGGTCTTCGTGTTGAGCGCGACCTTGTAGAAGGTGTCGCGCTGGCCCTTCACTTCGCCGAGCAC